>JAOUJW010000021.1 GCA_029882975.1 Gammaproteobacteria bacterium | reverse complement strand
ACGACAAGAAAACCGTACAAGCCTCCATACGGTGAAGTCATAGTGCTTTGAACAGCTACGGCCCGCGTGGGCAATAAAAGCTTGCCCACCCTACACTACAGGTTCAATGAATTAGCGAGGATCTTGTTGGTATCTACTCGACAAATTTTCTGGCGTTACGAAACATGCGCATCCAGGGGGAGTCTTCGCCCCACTCGTCCGGGTGCCAGGAGTTTTGTACGGTGCGAAATACGCGTTCCGGATGAGGCATCATGATGGTAAAGCGACCGTCTTTGTTGCTTAAACCGGTAATTCCCTGAGGAGATCCGTTGGGATTGTTGGGGTAGTGATGCGTGGGTTTGTTGTTGTTATCCACATACCTTACGCACACCAAACCTTCTTCCAGGACTTTTTGCGCGTGATTAAACTCTTTGAATTCCGCTCGGCCTTCGCCATGGGCAACCGCCACCGGCATACGTGAACCGGCCATTTCAGCGAAAAACAAGGACGGTGTTGCAACTATCTCCACCAGGGAAAAGCGTGCTTCAAATTGTTCGGACTGATTACGGACAAAATGGGGCCACAGTTCCGTTCCGGGAATCAATTCGTGCAAATTCGACATCATCTGACAACCGTTACACACGCCTAAACCAAAGCTGTCCTCACGTTGAAAAAACTCAGAGAACTCATCGCGCAGTTGGTTGTTAAACAAAATACTTTTGGCCCAACCTTCACCGGCGCCTAATACATCACCATATGAAAAACCGCCACAGGCCACCATACCCTGCATTTTTCGCAAACTGGTACGCCCGGCTATGAGGTCACTCATATGCACATCCACGGCCGCAAAACCGGCCCGATCAAATGCGGCGGCCATTTCTATATGTCCGTTAACGCCTTGTTCGCGTAAGATAGCAATATTGGGTCTTGAGCCCGTATTGATGTAAGGAGCGGCGATGTCTTCATTGATATCAAAGCTTAATTGCACAGACATACCCGGGTCCATGGGTTTGCTGCAATTTTCAAACTCCTGCTGCGCGCATTCCGGATTGTCTCTTAGGGTTTGCATATGATAGCTGGTTTCAGCCCAAGCTTGTTGCAACTGCGCTCGGTTGGATTGAAACAGGACTTGCTCACCTTGGCGGATAATGAACTTCTGATCCACGCGTATGGCACCAATCACATTGACGCAATCCGCCAAACCGCACTGCTCAAAAATCTGTAAAACCGCCGCCGCATTGACTTCGCTGACTTGCAGCACCGCGCCCAGCTCTTCGCTGAACAGACAGGCTACGGCTGCACGGCTCGTGCTTGCATTAATGCCCAGACCGGCCAGATCCATTTCCACACCGACGTGACCGGCAAAGGCCATTTCCACCACCGTTGCCAATAAACCACCGTCGGAACGATCGTGATAGGCCATGGCTAAACCTTGGGTTTTTATCTCTTGCATGGCCCGGAAAAAGCTTTGCAGTAATTGTGGGTCATCCACGTCGGCCGGTTCAGCACCGATGTGTTGGTACACCTGTGCCAGTGCGCTGCCACCCAATCGGTTTTTACCTTTACCCAAGTCAATCAACAACAGCTGAGACGATTCATCCGGGCGTAATTGCGGTGTTAAGGTTAAGCGTACATCGTTTACCGGTGCAAAAGCGGAAATGATTAAGGATAAGGGCGCGGTGACGGCTTTGTCTTGACCCTGATCCTGCCAGACGGTTTTCATGGACATGGAGTCCTTACCCACCGGAATTGCTATGCCTAACTGCGGACACAACTCCAAACCAACCGCAGCCACCGCTTGATATAAAGCGGCGTCTTCACCGGGGTGACCGGCGGGCGCCATCCAGTTGGCGGACAATTTAATATCACCGATTTTTTCGATAGAGGCACAAGCGATATTGCTGATGGCTTCTGCCACGGCCATGCGCGCTGATGCGGCCGGGTTTAATAAAGCGGTGGGTGTGCGTTCACCCAAGGCCATGGCTTCTCCGGTATAGCCATTGTAAGAGGTACAGGTCACACCCGCATCCGCGACAGGTATCTGCCACGGCCCCACCATTTGGTCGCGACTGACCAAGCCTGTTACGGAACGGTCACCAATGGTCACAAGAAAACTCTTGCTCGCCACGGTAGGTAAACGTAATACGCGAAATACCGCTTCTTCAATATCCAGTGACGTAACATCGAATTCAATAGGATTGTAGTGACGTGTGGTGACATCCCGCAACAATTTAGGCGGCTTACCCAGCAATACGTCCATAGGAATATCAATGGGGCGATTCTTAAAATGGGCGTCTTCCAATACCAGTTGTTGCTCCCGAGTGGCATGGCCCAACATTGCAAAAGGACAGCGCTCCCGATAACAAATGGACTCGAATAGCTCCCGGCTGGATGCCTCTATGGCCAGAACATAACGTTCCTGTGATTCATTACACCACACCGCCATGGGCGACATACCGGGATCATCGTTGGGCACTTTACGCAAATGAAACACGGCACCCCGACCGCAGTCATTGACCAGTTCCGGTAAAGCATTGGAGAGACCACCGGCACCCACATCGTGTATAGAGACAATCGGATTGTCCTCTCCCAGTTGCCAGCATTGATCGATCACCTCCTGGGCTCGACGCTGCATTTCCGGATTACCTCTTTGTACGGAAGCAAAATCCAGATCCTCATCACTGGATCCGGTGGCCATACTGGACGCGGCACCGCCACCCAACCCAATTAACATGGAGGGTCCGCCCAGGACGATCAATAAAGCATCGGCATCGATTTGGCCTTTTTCGACATGTTCAGCACGAATGTTGCCCAAACCACCGGCCAACATGATGGGTTTATGATAACCGCGTACTTCGGTTTCATTGCCGTAAGGTACGGCTTGCTCAAAGGTACGGAAATAACCGCAGATATTGGGACGCCCGAATTCATTGTTAAACGCCGCCGCACCAATGGGACCCTCCAACATAATGTCCATAGCCGAATCAATACGACCGGGTTTACCGTATTCCTGTTCCCAGGGTTGCGGTGCCAAGGGAATGCGTAAATTGGAAACGGAAAATCCGCACAAGCCCGCCTTAGGCTTGGAACCGCGACCGGTGGCACCTTCATCACGAATCTCGCCTCCGGAACCGGTAGCCGCACCGGGAAAAGGAGAAATGGCTGTAGGATGATTATGGGTTTCTACTTTCATGAGAATATGTACATCCTCCTCATGATAGACATATTTACCGCCGGACTTATCGGGGAAAAACCGCCCCGCTTTATGCCCCCGCATTACTGCAGAATTATCGGAGTAAGCGGATAAAATACCGTCGGGACTTTCCTTATAGGTATTGCGGATCATCGCAAACAAGGATTGCTCTTGCGCCTTGCCGTCAATCAACCAATCGGCGTTGAATATTTTGTGACGACAGTGCTCCGAGTTCGCCTGGGCAAACATCATCAATTCCACATCGGTGGGATTGCGGCCCATTTCAGAAAAGTTTTCCACCAAATATAGAATTTCATCATCAGCCAACGCCAAACCCAGCTCGGTATTGGCCTGCTGCAAAGCCTTTCGTCCGCCTTTAAGCACATCCACCACCCGAAAAGGCTCCGGATCGGCTGTTTTAAATAAGGCGGATGCAGCATCCATTTGTGCAAGCACCGTTTCAATCATACGGTCATGCAGTAGAGGCTTGATCTGCTGTAACTGATCTTCCGTAAGTTCCGCCTCCGCTTGAATATAATAAGCCACCCCCCGCTCCAGACGTTTGATGTTATCCAGACCGCAGTTGTGCGCGATATCCGTAGCCTTACTGGACCAGGGTGAAATGGTGCCAAAGCGCGGTACAACCAACAATAAGGTTCCCGTCGGCGTCTGCCGTGGAATACTCGGACCGTAGGTGAGAATTTTATTCAGAACGGTTTGTTTGTATTCATTCAGCTCACCGTCCAGGTCCACCAAATGTACAAACTCCGATTGCACCCGGCTAACACCGGGTGCAATCAGTTGAATTTGTTCTGTCAGCTTACGGATTCGAAACACCGAAAGCGCCGCACTACCGCGTATTGTCAGCATAGCCATCTTCTAGGGTTGTTTAGCACGTATTGTCTGGTACTTGTTGTCAATATAGGCCTCGTAGATGCAGCCGTCCGTGGAATCAGGACAACTCCACACCCAAGCGATGAGCCACCTCTTCGTAAGCTTCCACCACGCCGCCCAGGCCTTGGCGAAAACGATCTTTATCCAGTTTCTTTCGAGTTTTCGCATCCCATAAACGACAACCGTCCGGAGTAAACTCATCACCCAGCAACACGGTGCCGTGGTAGTCTCCAAACTCCAACTTGTAATCCACCAACAGCAATCCCGCATCCAAAAACAAAGCCTTCAGCACATCATTTACTTTAAAGGTCAGTTCTTTCATGGCTTCCACTTGAGCTTCAGTCGCCCAACCAAACGCGCGAATGTGATATTCATTTATCATGGGATCGTGTAAGGCATCATTCTTAAGAAAAAATTCGAAGGTAGACGGATTCAGATCGATACCTTCCTCCACACCCAAGCGTTTACACAAGCTGCCTGCGGCGATGTTGCGAACCACGCACTCAACCGGAGCCATTTTCAAATTCTTAACCAATGACTCTTCTGCCGACAACAGTTGTTCAAAATGTGTGGGAACCCCGGCTTCCTGCAATTTTTGCATAATGAAAGCGTTAAAACGGTTATTCACTTCACCTTTACGATCCAATTGTTCCACTTTTTCACCGTCAAAAGCGGAGGTATCATTGCGAAAATGCAGTATGAGCTTGTCCGGGTCATCGGTCAGGTAGACAGACTTTGCTTTACCGGAATACAATTCCTGTTTTTTCTCCATAATAAGAACCCTTTCTTTGAAAATTAAATACTAAATTGTTTATCCGAGGAAAAATCGTTGACGCTCAATCCAGAGCGCGCCACTCCAAGCCATCCTGTTGATCAATAATGTCTATCCACTGCGGTTTACAGCACAGAGCCTCGGCCATGGCAGCTCGAACCAACTGCGGTTGATTATTTTTTTCGCTCAAATGAGCCGCAACAAAGTGTTGTAAAGCGCTGCAATCCATATGTCGCATGAAATGCGCCGATTGATCATTACTTAAATGACCCAATGACCCGCCTACCCTTTGTTTCAACGACCGGGGATAGGCACTTTCCTCTAACATGGCCACATCGTGATTGCATTCCAGGATTAAGGCATTACAACCGGACAGCATATTGGTAATGTGAGGTGTGATACTGCCGGTATCCGTTAATATACCCAGACTGTGCTCACCATCACCGAAAACAAACTGACAAGGTTCCTTGGCATCGTGAGGAACGGGAAATGGCTTTACCTCCAAATCATCAATGGAAAAGTCTTCATGGCAATTGATGAACTGAGCTTGAGGTGCCTGCTCCACATCCAGCTTTTGCCACGTTCCCCGGGTAGCGTAAACCGGGACAGAGTGTTTCCTGACCAAAGTACCTACACCGCTTACATGGTCGCTGTGTTCGTGGGTTAGCAATACAGCAGTAAGATCATCCAGCTCCAAACCTAAGCGACCCAGTCGACGCTGCAATTCCCTCAAACTGAAACCGCAGTCAACTAAAAGATTTGTGTTGCCCTGCTGCACAACTGTGGCGTTACCTTTGCTACCGCTCCCCAAGGAGGCAAATCGCACTGTTATTCCGCTCCAAACTGTTATCGCTACAAATTAGTTTCGTTTAACCCCGATATCACTGTTTTTTGGGCACTTCGTTCGTATCAGTGTACGCCGGAGGATCGGCAAAATAATTTTTCAGCTGAACCAATAGCTGCCGGGCCAGAGCCGACCCCACCACCTCACCGGCGTCATTGCGCATCGTCAGCTGAGTATTGCCGGATGTCTCCACTAGAACCACCGAGTATTTCTCTTTAGGTACGGATGGATCGTAATCAAATTTACGCGGATCATCCATGGGTTTGTGTTGGCGATATTCACGCGACACGATATAAGTTTTACGTCCTTCATTGACATCATCAATGTGATAACCATAGAACTGGAACGCCTGCTGTACCGCCGGCCAAACGTCATCGGTGGTAGCAAAAACTTCCAAAATTTCGAAACCCTCCGGCTGCGTAACAACGCGACTGCGCATTTTTTTCAATTTAGGTTTGGCTGTTCCCCGATTGCCCGATGCTGCTGTAGAAGTCTTTTCGGTTTTTTCACTGTCCAAGCTCAGCTCAATAACATCTTGCAATGGCGGCGGGATTTGCAACCGCTCCGGCTCAATCCCGTTGTCTGCCGTATCCTCATGGGGAATAGTCAACTGTATCTTGTTGGCCGGCGCTGACAGACCTTTGGGCATCGTAATTGGCTTAACTTGAGGAGCGTCCATGTAACTTTTATCTATTTCATCACTACTGCTGCAAGCAACCATCAGGCAACTTAATCCAATAGCAAACATGGCGCCATGGCCGGTAAAACGTAATTCACTTTTCATAGATTTCAAAATCTTTATGACGATTGATTCGAGTGCCCTAAAGCACATTGGCGGCTTTCATCGCCTCACGCACAGTGTCATGAAAGCTCTCATTCAACGGAGTTAAGGGCAGTCGAATACCCGATGGAATTTTATTCATTTGTACCAGCGCCCATTTCACGGGTATGGGATTGGCTTCCACGAATAAGTTTTTGTGCAACGGCATTAATCGTTGGTTGATTTCCTCAGCGCGAGCTCGATCACCCTGCAGTGCAGCCGCACACATATCGTGCATATCTTTGGGAGCCACATTTGCCGTGACAGAAATATCACCTTTGGCGCCGGCCAATATCAGTTCCATCGCCGTAGCATCATCACCACTGTATACATCCATTTTATCGCCGCACAGTTCCAATATTTTTGCAGCCCGATCCAAATTGCCGGTAGCCTCTTTAATGCCAACGATATTGGGAATATCTGCCAGGCGCGCTACGGTTTCCGGTAATAAATCACACACGGTGCGCCCTGGCACGTTATACAAAATTTGGGGAACCGCAACGGCCTCGGCAATAGTCTTATAGTGTTGGTACAAACCTTCCTGGCTGGGTTTGTTGTAATATGGCGTAACCAGGAGACAGGCATCCGCTCCGGCATCCATTGCACAGCGAGTTAAATGCAGAGCCTCACGGGTGGAGTTGGAACCGGTACCGGCAATAACCGGAATCCGTCCGGCAGCCTGTTTAACCACGAAAGCAATGGTATCGCAATGTTCTTTGTCGTCCAGGGTGGCAGATTCTCCCGTGGTACCAACCGCGACAATGGCATCGGTTTTGTTTTCGATATGAAATTCAACCAATTGCTCCAAGCTATCCAAGTCGATGGAGCCATCGGCTTGCATTGGCGTCACCAATGCCACCATACTGCCGTGAAACATGTGTTTCTCCATAAAGTTAGAGGACCTTAGAGGAATTTCAGGTCCGCCAAAGCGGGCTATTGTAACCCAAAATCAGCCCCAGGGTGAGACACTGGCAGTGGATTTTTTACCCGCAACACGGAAACATAAAGACACCTATTCCGCACCCGGCCACCCGCCCTGCTGTGAGGTAGAGATTTGCTGTACAAATAATGTTAAGCTTGGCCCGATATATTAATGAGTCAACCGGAAACCGCTAAGGAATCCAACCGATTTAACGTCGGGAAATAAAAATAACAGGGGGGAGGAACCGTTCGCTATGGACAATTTTCTCGTCATGTCAGCTTTAGGTAAAGATCGACCCGGTATTGTGGACCAACTTTCTCTGGCCATACTGGATGCCGGTTGCAGTGTTTTTGACAGCCGTATGACTGTACTGGGGGGTGAATTTGCTATCATCATGCTGGTGTCCGGCAAGTGGAATCAGCTGGCCAAGCTGGAAGACCAGCTACCTACACTGGAAGAGCGCTTGCATCTCAATCTCAACTGTCGCCGTACAGAAACCGAACCCGGAAACAAAGGCCAAATCACCTATACGATAGAGGTGATTACCCTCGATCACCCGGGGATCGTACATCAAATTGCCGGATTTTTTTCCACTCGTAACATCAACATACGTGAGCTGAACACCAACCGCTATGCCGCCGCGCACACGGGCACGCCTATGTTCTCCATTCATATGACTGTGGATATCCCAGCCGATATACGGATTGCCAGTTTACGGGAGGACTTTCTGGACTTTTGTGACGATTTGAACATGGATGCAGTGATTGAACCGATGAAAAGCTAAAGGAATGGAACGACATGGTCACCGTTGGAAAAAAAGTAAAAAACTTTAAAATCGCCGCTACCGGAAACCAAACCATCGAACTGTCCAAACTGAAGGGACAAAAAGTGGTATTGTACTTTTACCCCAAGGACAGCACCCCCGGCTGCACCCGGGAAGGACAGGATTTTCGTGACCACAAAACCAAATTCACCCGGGCCGGCGCTGTCATTCTGGGCGTCTCTCGGGATAAATTGAGTTCTCACGAAAAATTTAAAGAAAAACAAAAATTTAATTTTGACTTACTGTCCGATGAAGACGAAATCCTGTGCCAACTGTTTGATGTCATCAAAGAAAAAAACATGTATGGCAAAAAAGTTTTAGGCATCGAGCGCAGCACTTTTCTCATCGATGCACAAGGGATATTGCGCCAAGAATGGCGCAAGGTGAAAGTGGACGGGCATGTAGAGGCCGTGCTCGCGGCAGTCAAAGAAATTTAAAACCGGATTTTACGGCCAACTGAGCACCTTAAGTGACCTCGGTTCCCTCCGGCTCCAGTATGGACTGAGGCCAAGCGTTCAACACTGCCTTTACCAGAGTAGCCAGGGGAATGGCAAAAAACACACCCCATAAACCCCAGAGTCCGCCAAATACCAGAACGGCCATAATTATAGCCACCGGGTGCAAATTAACCGCCTCGGAAAACAATAATGGTACCAACACATTACCATCCAAGGCCTGAATAATCCCATAAGCTAACATCAGGTAGGCAAAATCAGCACTCCAACCCCATTGAAAATAAGCAATCATGGCGACAGGAATAGTTACCGCGGCTGCTCCAATATAGGGGATGATGACGGATAGCCCCACTGCCACGGCCAACAAAGCGGCATAGTTCAGCCCCATGATAACAAACACGATATAAGACACGCCGCCTACAATAAAAATTTCGGTGATTTTGCCGCGGACATAGTTACCGATTTGCTGATCCATTTCCACCCAGACTTTGGAAGCCAAACCTCGCTGTTTGGGCAAATAGCGTTTCAACCAAGACAAAATGACCCCTTTGTCTTTAAGAAAGAAAAAGACCAGTAAGGGAACCAAAATCAAATAAATCACCAAAGCAAACAGCACAGGAATAGAAGCCAAAGAAAATGACAGGACCCCGTGCCCCATGTCTTTAATCTGACCACTAATGGCCGACATGATTTCATTCACTTGAGCTTCACTAACCATTTCCGGATACAACTCCGGCAATTGCAGCAAAGCCTGTCGCCCCAAATCAATCTGTGCCGGCAACTCCTGCACTAACTGGGTCACCTGAGAAGACAGTAAGGGCACCATCCACAGAATCAAAAACAAGGTCAGTAACAGGAAGGCAACATAGACGACCAGCACTGCGGCCAGGCGTTTGAGTTTGCGCTTTGCCAGCATCCCCACCAAAGCTTCCAGCATATAGGCAATAACAATACTGGTCAGTATAGGAGCCAACATTTGCCCAAAGTAGATGACCACCAAAAAGCCGCCGAGTAACAGCAATAACAAAATACCGGCTTGTGGATCGGAAAAATTCCGCTCATACCAGTTTTTTATTACATTCAGCATGCCCCCTCCTCGGAACCATGTTGCATAACACCACTCATTTGCGCCAAATACGTTTCATAGTGACGCCGGAACATCGCTTCCAGCTCATCAATCACTTCCACCGCATCTCTACCTTGCATCACATGTTGAGACATTAGAGCCGAACCTTCATTGAGCAATCCGGGATCATCCAACATGGGGTAACTGGCCGTCAATCGCTTCAGCGCGGCCACCACCGACTCCTGCTCCGGTCGAGGAATAAGATTGGGCTGCTCGACCACCTTTTCTGATGACGCGCCACCCCGGGTCACTAAATACTCGGCAAAACCAAGCAACATATCCCGTTCCGGCCCGGCCAGGCGGTTAAACAGTTTAAGCAGTTTTTTTTCTATAGGTTTCATGCACTAATGCAGCTTAGGATTCAACGATATATTGGCATTATAGACCGGATTTGCATCGCGGAGGATGCTATGTAGTGAGAACGTTTTGATTAAAAACGGGTGGGTACGAATCCTATTCGGGCCCCTGATGGGTTTCACAATAATTTTGAGCAAACTCCAACAATTCTTCCATAGCTCTTTGGCGAAATTTATGCTTTTGGTGCACGAAAGAGAATGGCCGTTCCAAAGGCGGATCCAAGTTCAGAACTTTGAGAGTCCCCAATTTAATTTCCTTAGTCAAAGTTGCCCGCGAAACAATGCTAATACCGATGCCGGATTCAACAGCGCCTTTTAAAGCTTCCAAACTGCCCAACTCCATTATGATATTGAGTTGTCCCGGATCCACACCCGCCTCTTTTAAATAATCCAGGATGACCTCTCGGGTACCGGAGCCCTCTTCACGACAAATATAGGGGTAATCCACAATACTGGTAAGCTTAATGGTGTCCTGGCTGGCCAAAGGATGCTTGGGAGGCACGATAGCAACCAAACGATCGGTGCGGCAAATGTCCACGGCGAGGTTTTTGTTGGCTACGGGAGCTTCCACCACACCCAAATCGATCACATTATGTTCAACCATGGAAACAATACCATCGGTATTGGACACTTTCAGGCGTAAATTAACATCCGGGTATTTTGCTTTAAAATCACCCAACAAGGCGGGTAACATATACTCAGCAATGGTGGTACTGGCTCCAAGTATGAGCACGCCGCTAATATCGCCGGTGAGTTCACGAACCGAGTTTTCCAACTCGTTGTAAAGTTGGAATATGCGCTCGGCATATTCGTATACCCGCTGCCCCGCTTCAGTCAAGCTGATACGATTATGGGTTCGGTCAAACAAGCGGGTATTGAAATACTCTTCCAACTGCCTGACCTGAAAAGTCACAGCCGGCTGTGTCATATGTAAGGTCTCAGCCGCCTTGGTAAAACTTAACAGGCGGGCAACCGTGAAAAATACGTGAAGCCGTCGGTCTGCCATGTTTTAACCTGCCTTATTCGTATATGAGAGAATTAAATTATAATAGCAATTAATCACAATAATAGAAATGACTAATGACTATTTTCTCATTGAAATTCGGGCATAAACTTAATCCAAACCCCTGCGGTAATAAAACGCATAAAACATGACGGGGATGACAATAAGCGTCAACAAGGTAGATACGAATACCCCAAAGATCAGAGAAATAGCCAGGCCGTTAAATATGGGATCGTCGAGTATAAACAAGGCACCCAACATCGCAGCCAAGCCGGTAAGGATAATGGGTTTGGCACGTACAGCCCCGGATCGAATCACCGCCTCATCAAAACTCATACCCTGCTGGTGTTGTTCCCGAATAAAGTCCACCAGCAAAATGGAATTGCGCACAATGATACCGGCCAGGGCGATCATACCGATCATGGACGTGGCCGTAAACTGAGAACCTAACAGGGCGTGCCCCGGCATGACGCCGATCACAGTCAACGGTATGGGCGCCATGATAATCAAGGGAATGAAATAAGAACGAAACTGCGCCACCACGAGCAAGTAGATAAGGATAATTCCCACCGCATAGGCAATACCCATGTCTCGAAAAGTTTCGTAGGTTACCTGCCATTCACCGTCCCATTTGATACTGAAACGGTAAGGATTATCGGGCGTGTTAATAAAATATTGCTCCAAATCCAACTGACTGACAATATCAAACATGCCATATAAGGGGCTATCCAAACCTCCGGCCAAATCACCGGTAACAAAGACTACCGGCAATAGATCCTTGTGATAAATAGCCTTTTCACGGTCACTTCGCGAAACACTGACCACGTCACTAACAGCAACCAGTTGACCGCGATTGTTTCGAACTTTCAGACTGGTCAAACTTTCCAGGTATGCCTTGTCGCCAACGCCGGCTTCCAGACGAATCGGGGTGGGAAACTTTACATGATCGCCATGTAAGTAACTCACGTCCGCCCCGCCCAATGCCATGGAGATTTCCTGTACCACAGCTGCTTGGCTCACGCCCATAGCCGCCGCTTTGCTACGGTCTACATGCAGCAGCAACTTGGCTGCGGGCGACTCTACGCTGTCGTCCACATCGGAAATATCCTTGGTGGATTCAAATGTGGCGCGCAGTTGTTTTGCCAGATGTCTTTGCTGCTCGTAGTCCAGTCCGTATATCTCCGCAACAATAGGCGCCATCACCGGAGGCCCCGGTGGCACTTCAACCACCTTAACGTCAGCATTGTGGCGCTTGGCGATAGCAACAATGGCCGGGCGCATGGTCATGGCTACTTCGTGACTACTGCGGTCGCGCCGTGATTTATCCTGCAAATTCACCTGGATATCCCCCACATGGGTACCCCGACGCAAATAGTATTGACGCACCAGACCGTTAAAATTAATGGGAGAAGCGGCACCGGCGTAAACCTGGTAGTCACTCACTTCCTCAACCGTCGCCACATAAGCGGCCATTTCCCGTAATACGGCCGCCGTCTGCTCTACGCTGGAACCATTGGGCAAATCCAGAACAATTTGAAACTCCGACTTGTTATCAAAAGGCAGCATCTTTAATACAACCAATTTAAAAACCGGCAACAATACCGATATCAAAATCAGAAACATTACCACGCCAAACATCATCCAACGCTTGGAAGCACCGGCCGCACCGTTTAAAAACGGCCCCATATGGCGGTTGAACAAAGTATACAAACGATCATCAGCGTCGCCATGAGAAGCCGCATGCGCCTTACCTGCCAACACCAGGCGCGCCATCCACGGCGTCACAATAAAAGCCACGGCCAGTGAAATGAGCATGCCCAAACTGGCGTTTATGGGAATGGGGCTCATATACGGTCCCATCAATCCGGTGACAAAAGCCATGGGAAGCAAGGCAGCAATGACGGCAAATGTGGCCAGTATGGTAGGCCCACCCACCTCATCGACGGCCAATGGAATGGCTTGCACTAAGGACTTATCCCCATCCTGCAAATGCCGGTGAATGTTCTCTACCACCACGATGGCGTCATCGACCAATATTCCGATAGAAAAAATCAAGGCGAACAGGGAAACGCGGTTTATAGTAAACCCCCAAGCCCAGGAGGCAAACAGCGTAATGGCCAAGGTGATAATCACTGCCACACCGACGATAAACGCCTCTTTCCACCCCAGGGTAAAAAACACCAGCAACACTACAAATGCGGTGGCAAACACCAGTTTGCCGATAAGCTTTCGGGCCTTCTCATCGGCCGTCGCTCCATAGTTACGAGTCACTGTAACATTCACATCAGCTGGAACGAACACTCCTTTTAACTGTTCGAAGCGTTCAATAATCTGATTGGCAATACCCACCGCATTAGTCCCTTGCTTCTTCGCCACCGCAATCGTAACGGCGGGAAACTCACCACGGGCCTGAATGGATTTATCGGCTGCCGCCGGTCCGGTGCCAAACCAGACATATTGTTCCGGTTGATCCGGGCCCAAGGTGATTTGTGCCACATCGCGTAAATAAACAGGGGCGTCTTTATGCACCGCAATCACCAATGACGCCACTTCATCCACTGTCGAAAGAAACTGACCGGCCCGCACTTCAATGGTTCGGTTATCGGATACCAGATCACCGGCACTTTGAGACTGGTTACTCAACTGTAACGCGGTTTTTAAGTCCTGAAAGGTGACACCGTATGCCGCCAGGCGACTGATGTCCGGTTGCACATGTACCACCCGTTCAACGCCACCGATGGTATAAATATCTCTTGTGCCAGGTACCCGCTTGAGTTCCGCTTCGATAGCATGGGCGACTTGCTGCAGATCGTAACCGCCCTTGCTCGAAGCCTCACTCCACAGGGTTAAAGTGACGATAGGTACATCGTCTATGCCCATGGGTTTAATTACCGGCTGCGCCACTCCCAAGCCCGGCGGCAACCAATCTTGATTGGAATATATTGCATTGTACAAACGCACAATCGCCTGGGTTCGGTCCTCACCCACTTCAAACTGCACTGTCAGCACCGATTGCCCCGGTTGGGAAACCGAATACACATGCTTAATACCATCGATTTCCGACAAGATTTGCTCCGCCGGGGTACTCACCAGTTGCTCCACCTCCGTGCTGGACGCACCGGGAAAAGCAATAAAAACATTGGCAAAAGTAACATTTATTTGTGGTTCCTCTTCTCTGGGGGTGATCAAAACCGCAAACACGCCCAGCAGGAATCCCACCAACGCCAGTAAGGGGGTAATTTCGGACTGTAAAAATTTTCCGGCAATTGCCCCCGATACACCCAGGGGCTTATTCATGCTTGCCCTCCTGAGCTTTTGGCCCAGTCGCTTCCTTTAATTGAATTCCTGCGGCTATGGGATCCAGAGCAATGTTTTCTCCTGCTTGTAAGCCCGCCAACACTTCCACAGAATCTCCATGCGTACGCCCTACACGTACTTGACGCAAACTCACCTGTTGCCCATTGACCACGTACAATGCAGTTAACTCACTGCGTCGCACCACAGCCGTTTGCGGCACCAGCAGCACTTTTCGCTCGCCTGTATTCAATACCAGTTTCACAAACATACCGGGTAACAAGTCCCGGGTCCGTTCCGGCAGATAAACTCGCAATAAATAAGCATGACTGTCCGGCTCAGCTTGCGGTGACACTTGAATCTCACTGGACTGAAGCACGCGTTCTCCCACTAACACCTCTGCACTTTTCAGCGTTCTCACTTGCGACACTAAAGATTGGGGAATGTAAGCTGAGGCTCGCAGTTGTTCCAGCGACAGACCGCTCATAATGGGTTTGCCCGGCCCAACGGTTTCCCCAATATCAACAAAGCGTTTTACCACATAACCGGAATACGGAGCCTTGACCGTGGTATAAGTGAGTTTGGCACGGGCCTGACGCGCTTTGGCTTTGGCTGCTTCGTAGCGTTTCTGAGCAGCATTGACATCCGCGTTGGCTTTGTCCATGGCGGACTTAGCCACCAATTTACGATCAAACACTTCTTGGACTCGTTTTTGCTCGATCTCTGCTTCATTGAGACGAACCAATGCCTCTTGCTGCAGCGCATCCGCCGCGGCCAGTTGTGGCTGTTGTTCGGTACGGCTGATACGGACCAGAATGGAATTGGCTTTGACGAAATCCCCGATATCAAAGTTCACTTCGATAATTCGGCCACTGGTTTGCGCGGAAACCGTTGAGCGTTTCACTGCTTCGACCACAGCGTCTACCTGACTTTTTTGAGCAACGGTCCGGTAATCCACGGAGAGGGTAGCAAATGGCAATTCTGCCCATGCCCCCTGAAACATACCCAAAACAACAACAATAACCAGCGTTTTCAATGTCATAGAGATCCTTTGGCGTTACTAAGTCATAAAAATCAATTATAAGGATAGCAAGCAAATGTTTATTAGTAAATACTAATATACCAATTTTACATAAATGACACTTTTGGGAAACAACAAAAAAGGGAGCTGCAAAGCTCCCTTCCAGTTTAGACTCTAAGCGACTGCTTGTCTTAGTGATTATCTCTCAGCTTAAATCGCTGGATAGCACCCAGAAGCTCATTGAGAAAATTCTCCATAGGCCGTTTACTCTTTTCAGCCATGGGACGAACCCTTGTGGAGTCCAGTGTTTTATCCTTCACAGATTGAACAATTTGCGCATTAATTTCATTAATGGTGCTAACCGCATCACTGGCTTCTTTAACGGATTGTTCCGCGTGTTTAACCATACCGCGGGTTTTCTTTTGTGCGGAAGTCATAGCTTTGACGGCACTGGAAGCACCGCTTTGTAACTGATCCACCATGCTTTTGATTTCTTTGGTCGATTTTTCGGTCTTTGTGGCCAGCGTGCGTACTTCATTGGCCACTACTGCAAATCCACGGCCCTGTTCACCGGACTTGGCAGCCTCTACCTGAGCATTGAGTGCCAATAAATTGGTCTGTTCGGCAATACCCTGAATAACTTCCAGTACCACCCCGATGTTCTGACTCTCCTGCTCCAATTTCTCGATAACGGAGCCGGCTTTAGCCATGTTACCGGCAAACTCCTCGGTTTTTTCCAAATCGTTGTCGGATAAGGATAAATCGGAGCGACCCAGTCCAGATGCCGTTTCCTTGCCGGCGGGCAAAAGCTCTCTATTAGCGGCAGGATCCCGGCTATAAGATCCTTCGCGTCGACTTAAGTCGGGTTTAAAATCAAATTTACCGGCACGGTGGGAGCGTCGTTCCCACGGTTGCGGTTCTCGAAAAGAACCGGCCCCCCGGCTAAGCTCCGATACTTTTACCGCGGCGTTGGCGATGTGCAATATATTCGCATTGAGATTACTTACCATATTGTTGACAGCTGCCGCCAAACCGCCAAGAGGACCGGCCTGTTGCACGTCACACCGTTGCGATAAATCGGATTGAGACACCGCTTTTAACACGGCGGTGATGTCATGGAGTTTTTTCAGATACAGATTGTTAAACAGAAAATAAAACACCGCCCCAAGCGCCAAGCCACCCACTACCCCGCCACACAACAACCATAACCAGATTTCCTGTGGTGCATCGCCAAAAACGAATGTCAACACGATCAAACCTACAATGGCAAAAAACAGCCCCACAACCAAACAAAGGAACAAAAGGCCATCAGAGTTGGCACTATATTGTTCTTTTTCGTATGACGACATCAAAAACTCCGTTAATTCAACTGGATACAAAAACCAAGAAGCCTAAGAGTCAGGCTCGGATCCGTACTAAGGAACAACAAATAGCAAAGCTATTACTGCCCAATTAACGCCCAAACTACCCCCAAAACCGTCATTTTGCAAGACACCCAATCGCTATTTCCGACAAACGCTGTGACCGGCGAGACAACAGGCAACACCCTGACTAAAACCACGAGAATTCGCTTTTTTGAACCCAAGTCAGTCTTTAAAAGACTATTATTTAAAGAGAGGTGAATGAGGATGTCCAAGATTGGCGGATATCGTATGCTTGTCACTTTACTGGGAAGCATAATACTACTGGGTTGTGCCCGTATGGTTGTGGTAGACGTAAGCGCCATTGTCGACCCCGACCATCAACCGGATGCTACGGCGAAAAAATATCTGTTGAGCCCTGACAACGACAACAAATCCAACGATTTGTATTTCAAAGAATTCAGCAGCTACTTTGAGCGTGCCTTGGCAAAAAGCGGTTTTAACCGGACCCGGATAAAAGAGCAGGCAAACTTTGAAATTGTATTCAGCTTTGGATTGTCCGACAGGCACAGCGGAACCTACACCGATATCACGCCCATTTATGATTTCGTTGGCGGAGAAACCATTACAATTACTGAAAAAAGCAGTGATCCCGCAGTAGAATCCAAAGTGACAACCATTTACGTGCCTGCGCGCTACGAACGAATCGGAACAGGCTTAGAGTCCCACGCCTACACCTATTTTGTGGCTCACGCATCTCTGGAAGCTAGAAGCATTACCAAGGACACAGGCAAATCCAAAATATTGTGGCATATACAAGCCCAAAGCCGGGTAACTGACACTGATTTACGAAAAATCATCCCCTATCTTGCCCACGCAGCCACACCCTATATTGGAAAAAACAGCGGACACCAAGTGAGCATATCCATCGAGGAAAACGACCCGGTGGTTGTCAACACAACTTATAAACACTAGCATCCATTCAAACCCGTAATTTGAGTTCCCGAGTATCAGCTACACACCGGGCCGTTGGCAGACTGGGTAACAACTTATGCAACACCTTCTGAGATGTAGCCCGATAGGCGGTTAACTTACCACCAATTACATGAACTACGCGGGGACTATGGGGGTTATCCAGATACAATACCGTTTCTCGAGGCTTGTGAAATGCCGTCCCGTCACCACTTGGTAATACCCTTAACCCGGCAAAGCTTTCCAACACCGAGGTATCCGCATCAGGGAAATAATGGAGTAAAGTTTCCTGCAAATATGTCACTTCCTCAGGCAAGGTGTGTACCGTATCGGTATCTGCTGAGAAGGGGGTTTCTGTTGTCCCTACTAATGTCTGTTGTTTCCAGGGAATGGCGAAAACGGCGCGCATATCGCGTGGTGCTTCCATGTAATACACGCCCCGTTGCAGTGATTCGGGTACGATAATATGACATCCTTGCACCAAATCCACCGCAAAAGGTGACATTGCAGGTTGGACCTGTTGCAACACCTGATTAACCCAGGGACCCGCCGCATTCACCAGAACCCGCGCCCGACAATATCGCTCCTGCCCTGCCACCTCATAACTGATGTCACTGTATTCCGATGCTGTCACGGCCCCCTGAAAGCGGGCGGGCAGGCATAACTCTACCCCCAATTCCTGGGCCGATTGCATCACCGCCCGGGTTAACAGACGATCGTCGGTTTGGCCGTCTTTGTATTCAAACACGGCCAATAGATCGTGGGTTTGCAAGCCATCCAAATGTTGCCATTGGCAGCGCGGTAAGGTGCGATAACGGCTGTCAGGGCCCAAACCGGCCAATAAGGAATACAACCCCAAGCCTGCGTGCAACTGCCAGCGGTGACGCCGTGTTGTTTTATATACCGGAATAAAAAACGAACTGAGCTGAACCAAATCCGGAGCAATTTGGCATAAAATGGCACGTTCCCGGAGACACTCGCGCACCAGAGAGATTTGGCCGGATTCCAAATATCGTAAACCACCGTGTATCAGTTTACTGGACCGACTGGAGGTGCCGGCCGCGACCTGAGATTTTTCCAATACCAAGACACTGAACCCACACGCAGCCGCCGCTTGAGCGATACCTGCCCCGTGTATACCGGCGCCAATGACCACCATGTCGTATAACTTAGTCATTCATTGCAAGCGGATCGACCCAGGGGTTTGCAAGCCAATAGCAGCTCAATGTCATTGGTTTCGATGATATGTGCACCCTGTTCCAACCAATGCACGGCCACATCCGTCTCATCCACTGCGTACAACACCCACTGCCAGGGGCCAGGCCACAGGATCTCTCCGTGGGGCACCATGGTGTAATCGGTCAGTAAGAAATCGACTTGTAACTGGGCCGCGGTTTGCTTGGCTTCTTGGGACCAGCCCTCGAAAACCCACCCGACTCGATTGGCACCGAAGTGACGCGCCAAACGCGGCACCTGTGGATCAAACGATATGAGCACACAGCGCGACAATATGGGTTCGATTTCAGGTAAAACCCGTTGCAATACCACATCGATACCGAAATGATTGATACAGGCCCGTTTGATTTCCACAAACACAGTACTCTGTGGCCAAAGCTGTATCAGCTCCACCAGTTGGGACAGAGAGGGTATAGGTTCAGGTAAAAAGTTATCGCCAAATTTTTGTGGGTAATGGGCGGATATCTGCGCCAACTGCTCATACGGCAGCGCGTGCACCTCGCCTTCGACGGCACAGGTGCGTTGTAACCGTGCATCATGAATAACGACAGGCACCTGATCCTTGGACAAATGCACATCCACTTCAATATTGCAGGCGCCCAGTTCCAACGCGGACTTTACCGCCAACAAGGTATTTTCCGGGTATTTCCGGCTAAATCCCCGGTGTGCCAGCAATTCAGACATTTTGCTTCCTCATACTGCAAATAATAGACGATCGCCTATTGTCCTGCGCAAGTTCCGTTTGGTTAAAAATGAACAAACTAACAAACACGGCGCGATGGAGCGCCGTGTTTAAAGTAGATTTTAAGATTTATTGTGCTTTTTGAAAATGGATGCCATTGATTTGGCCATATTGTCCACCGCACTCGCCAAGGCAACGCTCATTGCCTGGATCACCGTATTATTGAACTTTTGAGTAACGGGTTTTTCCAGAAAGGCGACATATTTTTTGATCTCCGCAACACTCAGCTCCTTGTAACTGTACAGCATGGACAACACCATGAATTGTTGCATGGCATCGCGCATTTGAACTTCACCTGCGGCCAGTTGGGTTTCTATGGCTTGCATATCCACCGGTGCACCGGGATTTGCCGCCTGACTCATGGCAGCGACAATGGACTTGCTGGTGTGCATTTGTAAATCCACTCCCATATCCACAGCCTTCACCAGATTGACAATTTTTATCGCCAAGTCCAAGCGGGCCTGATCGGACACCAGAGACTGAGCCTGCGCCATCATGGCTTGCATGGCCTGAGGTGTTGAGGCTTTTTCCTCAGCTTTGGTGATTTTTTTACCCAATTTGGATTTGTACCAAGCCATTAATTGTTTGGCGTCGGCTTGACTCAGTTTCTTTTTCAACTGAGCTTTAATCGCCAGGTTCACCTGTTTGGGTGCAAAAGCGGCAACCATCGCCTTGGACAAAGCCTCATATTCAGCGGCAGGAATGGGAGAGCCCTGTTGTTGTGCCTGGTCCAACCCGGCTTTAACCGCTCCCGGTAATTGATCCACTTGCTCACTCAGACCGGAAGCCTTCAACAGTTCATTCAGTGAGCCATCCTTGATCGGAGCCGCCATCGCCAAGACAGGCAACAGTAACAGCATGAATAAAACGCTCTTATGGTATTTTCGCATTACTTGATCTCCAAGTTTAGGGAACCCAGGAAACGACTCCAGATCGGTTCCTATCACATTTGGGATGCACGACAACTACGCTGACGCACCCGGCTCAACAAGACTTGCCTTGGACGATGAGCCAGAATGCACAAGAATCGCGTAAAGCAGAAGCCCGACACGATTGGCCTAAAGAGGCTAACCTGACCATAAAGTTAACCGACTCACCCACAGACAAACTTATAAACTATGGTTTCGGATGAAATCACAAATGAATTCGCAAAAAGGTTGTGAACTGGCGCACAAATAAAGTCCACTGCAAAACAATTGAGATTAATATAGACTCTAAAAATAACGGGTTTTTAATTGCATAATTACGACTTACACTTAAATTGAATATTGGCAACCAAAACCAGGGCATATGTTTATCAGTACATTGGAACTGTTTAAAGTCGGGATCGGGCCTTCCAGCTCGCATACGCTGGGTCCCATGGTCGCTGCACAGCAATTCTTGAAAACGATAAGCCTGCACGCCACCACAATCAACCTCAATCATGCCCGATTACGCTGTACCTTAAAAGGCTCTTTGGCTTACACCGGTTTAGGTCATGCTACCGATCGGGCACTTATTATGGGCTTACACGGTTACACCCCATTAATGTTGGCCGAAATGGATGTGGACACACTAATCGCGGATTTACGCTGCAAGCAAGAAATCACGCCCCCCAATACCGGTCCCATCGGCTTTGACCCAAACGCAGATATTGTTTTTGATAAGGGCGCCCCACTGCCGGAACACCCCAATGGTATGATTTTCCAACTTTTGGACCGTAGCGAAAACAGTCTGATACAACATACCTATTTTTCCATAGGTGGTGGATTTATCAGTACCCAGGAACAAATCCACCAACTGACCGCTCCGCTAAAACTACCATCGCCGCATAGCTGCCCCTACCCGTTCGATTCCGCCGCCACCATGTTACAAATGGCGCAGCAACATCACCTTTCCATTGCGCAAATGAAACGCCAAAATGAACTGGCCCACCGTGACGAGAACTCACTGAATCAGGGTCTGCTGGCGATTTGGGAGGCGATGCAGCAATGTCTCAATAAAGGCCTGCAAGCAGACGGTATTTTACCAGGTGGCTTGAATCTGCCGCGTCGGGCCAAAGACTTGTTCCGGCAATTGCAAGCGGAACCCAATCCCAGCATGAACGACTGGCTCTGCGCCTATGCCATGGCAGTGAATGAGGAAAACGCCGCGGGACATATGGTGGTGACTGCTCCCACCAATGGTGCCGCCGGAGTCATTCCCGCAGTACTGTACTATTTCGTCCGGCATGAACGAGGCACTCCCGAACAGGTACAGGAATTTTTACTCACCGCCGCGGCCATAGGCGGTATCATCAAACATCGCAGTTCCATATCCGGAGCCGAAGTGGGTTGCCAGGGTGAAGTGGGTTCTGCAGCCGCCATGGCCGCTGCCGGTCTGTGTGCCGCCAAGGGCGGCAATCCGCCTCAAGTGGAAAATGCTGCCGAGATTGCCTTGGAACACCACCTGGGTATGACCTGTGATCCGGTTAAAGGCTTGGTGCAAGTTCCGTGTATAGAACGTAATGGCTTTGGTGCCATCAAGGCTTACACTGCCGCATCGTTGGCACTGCGCGGCAGCGGAGATCATTTTATGCCTTTGGACAATTGTATTGCTGCCATGAAGCAAACAGGCTTGGAAATGTCGCAAAAATATAAAGAAACCTCGCTGGGAGGCCTGGCGGTCAGTCTTACCGAGTGTTAGTGCTCTCAGTGGGCTGAGTCAACGCCTTTAGCTTTTAACAGCGGTTGCCGACTGCCGTATATCAAGGAACGCCACAACCACTCCAAAGGCCCCTGTCGAAACCAGATCAGCCACAAAATACTAAACAGAATTTGAAAGATCCAAACCCCGACACAAACCAGCACAAGTTGGTATCGCTCCAATTGAAAAAACAAACCCAGTCCGAAACCGTAAAATAGGAACAGAGATATAACAGTTTGCATTATATAGCTGGTGAGCGCCATGCGCCCTACGGCGGCCAAAATCCGGGCGATGAAACTCAGCCAGTTGAAAGAACAGAGCAGTCCCAACAAACCGATATAGCCCAACACCATAAAGAGGCGCGACAAATTGTAACTGGTGCCCAAGTGTGTTGCTATAGGCTCAAACAGGGAATAACTCATATTGCCATCGGCATAGGCCAATGCTCCGCGGCTTGCAATTCCAAGCAACAAACCGGCCACAGCAATCATCCAATACATCCGGCGGGTCAATTTACCGGACAATACTCCCAACTTAAATAACGCCATTCCCAAAAGCATCATCCCGCCGATATCAAAAATGTAATATTTGTACACATAGCTGGACTGTTGCTGTTCCACTTGCTCCAACTGATAGTGATAAATATCCGAATAACCTGATAAATAGGTATTGACTTCCAAGGCATTTATATCCGCTTGCTTGTCCGGATTGGGTTCCTGTATCAATTCATCGGCGGAAATGTCCTCGGTGGAAATGTCCTCCAAGTGCCCGTCCTGATCCGTACCCGGGGGTACCAACCGGGTCGCTAAGGCTCGAAACTGGTTTGGTGTTTCGCTTGGTTTAGGTTCACTTAATGTAGACTCACGTCGTCCGGGTTGATCTGGCTCTTGACTTAGTCCGCTAAAATCATCGGAATCCAAGACATCCACATTCGCCACAGTTCCTGAGCCGGTTTTTGTTTGTATTTGGTTGAAATCGTAACCGCCAAAGACTAATAGACAAATACCAATAATCGCCAGGGTACGTGCAGATAAAACTCTCAAGGGAAATAAAAACAAACCAAACAAACCATAGGCATACAACACATCATAGGGCCACAACAGCCAATAGGCATGTATTAAGCCAAACAAGACCAACAACAAAGTGCGTCGGTAATAGTAATCAACCAACTGCAATCCAGCCACGGCAAGACGAGCTTCGTCCAAAAAAATCAACGCACTGGCACCAAAGAGAATGGAAAACATGGAGCGCATACTGCCTTCGACAAAGTCTTCTGTGAGCATACGAACCAGCAGGTTAAGGGGACTGTTATCATTCAGATCGTCCCCTAACCCTACCTCGTTGTAGGGTAAAGCGAAAATGAAAATATTGACCAGGTAAATACCCAGGACAGCCCAACCTCGCATGACATCCACGTGTAAAATACGAATATAGGGCGCAGACGTTGTCGCGTTTTGATTCATCGAAACCTCTCGGACAAGAACGCACCCGGATGCAATGAGAAAATAAAGAAAATTGGCGCCAAATGCAGCACAGAAAATCTGGAATAAAGCCCCGCCGATCCGGCCATACAAAATCTTCGTCAGAGAAAAAGCCACGCTAGCGTGGACCGCGTCAGAATGCTTTGGCGATACGACAAAGTTCCGGCACCACTATATATTATAAGATGGAAAAATTTGCAATAGTGAACCATGTGGTTTACAGCACCGACTGATAGGCCTTAAGCTCCTCTTCCATTAGAATCAACCAGTGTTGAAATCGGTTTTGCAGCGATGGATTATCGCAGGGATAGAACCAATGGGAGTGATGCCCGCTCCAGTGTGCCGGAGCACCGGCCACCAAAAAAGCTGTTCCTCTGGCTGTGGCTTCACACTCTTCAGGCCGCTCCACGGGCAGGCGACTCAAATCCGCCAGACGCTGGCACAAGCCATCGCTTAAAGCCAAGCCTCCGGTGAGTAGTATTTTCTGCAGCGGCGTTTCAATGGCCGTAGCGATCGTGTCCAAATTCACTTTCAACAAAAAAATAATACTCTCAGCCACGGCAACAATTTTCTCCCAATCCTCCCATTTATTTTCCTTATCCCCTACCGCAGCAAACCGTGACTTAAAATCGGGAATCCAAAAGGGTGCGCCCAAGCCGGAAACCCCATTAAGAAATACAGGAGGATGATTCGCCTGATCCAACCAGGTGGCAAACTGAGATTCGGCCAATTCATAGCTCATACCCAACTCATCCTCTACCAGAGTCAGAGCACTACCCGCACCATTAACCGTACACTCCAACACATAGCCGGCTTGCACTCCGTCGTGTATGACAATGCTGGACAGCAACCTGGGAACAGACACAACCTGATCCCCCGTTGGAATTTGTAAGAACGCGCCGGTGCCCATATTGATATAGGCAGTGTCCGGACTCGCCTTTCCGTAAGCATAAAGTGCAGCGGACTGGTCACCGGTCACTAAAACCAAAGGAACCCGGTGCTCACCTAATGGTATTGTTCCATATTGAAAACAAGTCGCCACACAAGATGGCAAGGGTTCCCGCGTCACCCCAAAAAGTTCCAGCAAATATGGATCCCAGTCCTGTTGTTGCAAGTTCCACAATAAAGTACGGCTGGCGTTGGCCGGGTCCACCAAATGTCGTTGCTCCAGAGTAATTTGGTACACCAGATAAGCGGCCATGGGCCCCCAAGCCAGTCGGCCTTCTGTAAGCGCTTGGGTGACTGCCGGTATGTGGTCTTCACACCAACGCAGTTTGCTGGCACCGTAGTGTGCCGTAAGCAGCAACCCGGTTCGGGCGTGTATTTCGTGGGCTTTATCAGCAAATCCGCTTAGCCACGCATGGGCACGGCGATCTTGCCAACTGATGGCGCTGGATAGTGCCACACCGCTGTGACGATCCCAGCACACCACATTGGAGCGTTGTGTAGCCAGACCGGCAGCCACTATTAATCTCACATCCGTTCCCAGTTGCCGAAAAATTTCCTGGAGTACACTTTGGATGGACCACACCAGTTCCTCCGCATTTTGTTCCGCCCAGTCGGGCTGGGGTGTGCTGACCTTTACATTGTACTTCGCCTGCGCGACTACTTGCCCCTCAGAATCGAACACCAAAGCACGGCTGGAGTGACCGCCTTGATCTATGGCCAGATAAAGTGGCTTATCCATACGTAGAATCTATGGTTTTTCTTTACGGCGGGTTTCAAGCACCCAGGCAAGTTCGCGCTGATATAATTCCGAATCTATTTTTTTTGCATAGTTCTCACGCCAGCGCGTTGGATAATCACTAACCATGCGATTACGAAACAACTGACATGAAGCCATGGATTTTCGAACAATATGGTCTGCCGGTGTGTGCGGGTTGTAACGCATATTGGTCCCGTGAGCCACGCAGGACTTGTAAGAATCGACCAATGAGGTTCGTTTATATTTATCCGGTAATATGGATTGTTGCGGTGGCGCACATGCAGATAGTAGTGCACCTGCCAACAATATCGCAAAAGCAGGTATAAGCCGGAATAAGAACGGATATACGGGATTGTCCATAACAGCCCTCCTCATCGCCAGTTTTTTGGAAGGTTTCGCCCTAGCTTGAAGCATTGCCAATGGTACGCCAAGCCATGCATGATCGCAATAAACCAAGTCACATTTGGCCTTGGACTAAGGCTGACTTAGTAAAAAAGTGCCATGCCTGTTATAGGTTTTCTACCCTATCCATGCTAAGGTTATCACAATGATCCATTAACAAGGTAATAAGAAATGGCCAAATTCTCGGATAAACTGGATGGAATCCATAGGGACTTTATTGCTAATCAAAAAATGTTTTTTACATCTACGGCTCCAGTGAGCGGCCGAATTAATCTGTCCCCCAAAGGCATGGATTCCTTTCGTATTATAGACGACAATACAGTAGCTTACCTGGATGTCACCGGCAGCGGCAATGAAACTGCGGCACACTTGCTGGAAAACGGCCGCATTACCGTGATGTTTTGCAGTTTTGATGAAAAACCGTTGATCCTTAGACTTTACGGGCACGGCGAAAGCATTCCCACACACCATGCCACGTGGAAGGATTACGTTGATTTATTCACCCTCCTACCCGGCACACGACAAATTATTCTTATTCACGTGGACTCAGTACAAACATCCTGTGGCTATGCAGTCCCCAGATACGATTACACCGGTGAGCGCGACACCTTGGAGCGATGGGCAGAAAAAAAAGGGGAAGCCGGTATACGTGACTACTGGAAAGAAAAAAATCAAACCAGCATCGACGGCCTTAAGACCGGACTTATCGAAGACTAGACCCCGACCCCTCTCAGGGCCGGAGTTAATGGCGTACAAGCGGATTATCCCATAATGATTTCCGCCGGTAGATTCGCCCACAATTGCATTAAATCCCGCGCCTGTTGCAAGGCCTGCACTACACCGGGCCACGGCTGCGGAACAATCATGCCATAGTCTATTTCACCGGTCTGCGCGTTGCTGAATGCCAATTTTTCATCGGGCGGATCAAACCCCGCATTGATACCCGGTTTGTTACCACGGGCATCCACGCGATACCAACCCAGCTCCGGTAAATACAGGCCATTGAAACCGTGTAGACAAAAAGAGCCTGCATCATCCCGTAAGCGTTGATAACTGAACCCGGCGGCTATGCCATTGGCACGTAACAAGGCCGCCAATAAATGGCTTTTGGCATAACACAGACCGTGACCTGCCCTTATTACCTGTGACGCACTCCAAGTCACTCGGGAATACTGATGATCCATACTGTGCCCAATTTCATCCCGGACCCACTCAAAACAATTCCTGGCGGTGTTTACCGAATCGCGATCACGCAAGGCACGAGCCTGGGTGCGAATAGCCGTGTTTTGCCAATCGATAACAGCCGTATGAGATAAATACAAGTGTTCCATTCCAAACGCGTCAGCCATCATGTCGCCCTCCGGGTTCGTGCCCCCACTCGTGTAAACGGCGATGAATACAAGTTATGGATAGCTCAGCAGATTGATTCAGAATGATTTTGAACATTTTCATGGTTTTGCTCCCTTGCTAAATAGGAAAGTGATGTTTAAGGTGACGCAAACAAAAAGGCCGCAGATTTTTCAACCTGCGGCCTTTTATAATTCATGAATCGGAGAAGTGTATCGTCTTAGCAGTCATCCCCCGAATTCACAGCGCACAGGTTAGCGGTCGCCCATAGCTTCAGTGAGCGGCGATGCATAATACGATTAATAATCTGTGCGAATGTATTCATGGGCGCAGTATAACAGCGTCGGGGATAAAAAATAAAGCCCCGGATAACCCATTAAATAGAAGGAACTGTGCCTCAATTTAGTATTTTAGCCTATCACCTACCTTAATGATTCGCGGCTGTAACCGATAATGCCCTGAGGTTCCCTAAAATAACATTGGAGAGCAAAACTGTGGACCGGGCGGAAGTACTGTATGATGCCTTTAAAGAAACTTTCATACAGATCAGGAAAATTTATTTAATCAATACCTTACTTGGCGTTTTCGCCTTACTGATCCTATTGTTGGTGTTTCGCGACACCCTTCTGATTCAAAATTTCCAACCCAAAATGACTCACTTTGACAACCGCATCAAAGCGCTATCCACTGAAATAGAACGCTTAACAGACAGCAAGCTCCAATCTCCCACCCAATACCGCCGCATCAAACTGGACTATGATGCAGCCAAACTGGAACTGGACACGTGGCCAAACGATTTGCCTGCCCGCAAAAAAATGAAACAAAAGTACGAGTCTTATCTCAAGGATTACTCCGGCAGTCACGAAAAAGTGGTGGAACGCCTAAAAATCGACGGAGAACCCGGATTGGACTTGTTTATGAATCTCCAGGACACCATAAAAAAAATGGAAGTTAACGAAACGAAGTTCAACAAGGCTAAACAGGATTTGAGTCGCAACAAACGCAAACATGCTGAGAATACAAAAAAGAAAATCGCGTCGCTGGAAGCAGAAAGGACGGCCGCACAAATTCATCAGAAGAAATTACAACAGGAATCCAGCCGCATTCAAAAAGATAAAACCCGCTTACCATGGCTAGGGTTACGTATTAACCCACGGGATATTCTCGCCTTTATTCCCTTATTGCTGCTGCTCAGTTTTCATGCTTTGTTTGACCGCATCGATGAAATTCTCACCATAAGCAAGAATCCCCTGCTACACACTTATAAAGATGAGCTCCAATATTACCCCGTCAGTGTTTTTATGCGACGCTACAATGGTTATTCAGCCCTAATCAGACTGCTGACCTATATGACCATTCCGGCCATACAAATAATGGCAACATTGCTTATCCTCCAAAGCAAACCCATAACCGAATTTAACAGCGGCGTACCTTGGAGTCTTAGTTTCGGAATTTCCGTTACCGCCTGTATTGCGACCCTGGCCTATCCAATATATGTATTGTGGCGGCACCGGGATTCAATTTTAGGAAAACCGGAAACAACTTCGGATGGGAAAGAAACTCTGTAAGCTTATAGAAGTCTATGCCGTGGCCGGCATTTCCTCGATCTCAATATCATTGTCCCGGCACCACTCCCGCAGGGCTTCCTCGCTGGCACGATTTTCAAACTCGTACCATTGATCGATCAAACCGTCGAGCTCCATGAGGGCTTTGAAATTGGCGTAGGCACCTTTACGGTGAAATATTTTATCAACCTGATCCAGGTGTTGGGGACAGAACTGAGCTACAAATTTCAACGCCAGTTCACTGCCTAGATCCAGCTCTGTTTTGTGAGGGATCCCAACATATTTGCTATCGTCGGTAATATCATCAGGCAATTCTTCAAAATTGTCACCAAATTCGGAATTCCAATACACTTTTCCGGATTGGCGGCAAATATAAGCCTCGTGTTCGTACATTCCCCCATAGGCCACGAAGTCGAATGCTTCCATAATATCGTCGAATTTAACTGTCATAGGCTAATTATAGCCCCAATTATTCAGAAAGACCCACTTCAAAAAGTGGGTCTTTCCATTAACAACTACCGGCTTCTGGCCGTTATTGACACGAGTTATTCACCCGGTCCCACTCGCTAAATGTTGGCTCTGGAATACTGCGATCCAAGGAATAGCATTTCCCTTTGGATAGCTCCGCATCAGTTAGGCCTTGAAAACCGCCATTGGTATAAGCCGCCTGCCCTTCAGGAGATCGAACAAAGTCGATAAACTGCTGTGCACGCGTGGGATTTTTGGCCGTGGCTAACACCGCCAGGGAATAAGTACCCGGTTTGTTGACAAGACCGTCCGGGCTGGGAATTCCCAGATTGGAAATATCCTGAGCACCCACCATACCCTGAACCGGTGCGTCTGTGGACGTTGCATACTGATTCAGCACATATGCCAGCTCAGTAATCCAAACGAAACCCACATCCACTGGTACAAATCCGCTTATGCCCTGCAAGCCATTAGGCGTTTCCACATGATGCACCCGGGACTCATGGGTGTTGGGTTTGTTTAACGTAGCATACTCACAGAATTGATACTGACCGTCCCCATACACACACCCCAGATCCGCCAGGTTATGCGAAGCGTGATTTTCCCCCGCATCCCGGGTGATTAACCGCGCAGCTCCCGGAGAACCCGGCAAAGGTAAAGCCACCACGCTCAACGCACGTTGAATCCACTGGGATGCCGTGTGTGTCTCAGTCACCGCAACACCATTGGCAAGTGTATAACTCATGGTGATATTCGCATCATTGTCATTGGCGCGTACATAATCGTGCGACGCCTTCATGAAATTATTGGCAGCATTGTGAATACCCTCATTAATATGATCCAGGTTGGAAGTGACGGTGTCACCTGAGAGCAGGTCCATAATAATATCAAACTGCTTATCAAACTCCGGACTTGGCGTACCAGGATAAGTATCGGTACCTATATTTTTAGGGTTACCCTTCAACACCATCAAGTCTAACTTGTTCTTTATGTAGGGAACTGCTTCGGTTACAAAGCCGGACTTAGCCAGATCCTGCATCAAGTTATAATTGGTTGACGCGAACACATCAAAATCCACTTGAATGCTGCCGGGTAAAAAGTTACGGTCATCGTCATTACCCAGAACCAAACATCCGGATTTAATTTGTTTGCGAATTTGACCCGGAGGAATCAACTGGATGTAGTAAGAACGTGCTTCCGCCTGTAAATCTGCCAGGGTGTAATAAGGGTTGGCGTGGTGAGACGGTTCGCCGGCTGGAGTGATTCCACGGGACAGATTAAAAGCCTGCATCACTTTGTCAAACACCACCCACTGGTTACCCGCCATCCCCAGACGCAGATCGGCATCAACGGGGTTTCCGTGAAACTCGGTGGCTCTGGCAGCGGGCAAGAAGGCGCAATCTCCCTTGAGGGTATAGTTTTTCGGCTCTGCTACCGGCTGAGCCATTGCACTGCCTGCCACTGCGATCATTCCCAGACCTAAGATTAGCTTTTTTCTTGTTTGTATACTCATCTACTTCTACTCCATGTAAATCTATCTGTTAGTAAGAAACCTGCAAGCCGACATTCGGTCACAGGAACTGCGCCGACGTAAAACTTAGCATTCGATACCGGTGGATTAAGAAACGTCGAAAAAACCGACTCCAACTCTACTTCGCAATGTAAGCCTGTTTTGACGCTATGCTTTTGCAAGGCCCTGAGCTTCACACAACAGTCAGATTGAGAAAGGATTAACAGACCTAGGGAAACTCTGATTAACACTTAACAACGACTGCCTATCGACGCCCCTATTAAACAACAGGACCCTCAAAATTAATTGTCACTTAGCTGACAATGTTTACAAAAATGAAAACCGGATTTTATACGTAAGCGTATTTGAACTTACTTAAGACAGTGCGATAAAGATGGTTGAACATACTATTTCACGCTGCAATTTTTCAATCCGCAAAGAATCGCAACAAGATTCCGTGCAAAGTAAATCCAACACGCGTAAAGTGGGTGAGCATCGCTTACAGCGAGCCGTGCTTCAATCGGTTTGCGTATTATCCGACCCGTAGTCGGACAAACTGGTGGAACGTGCCTCGGATTTGTAGATTGAGATAAGATTTTTTTCCGCCTGTTTGTGCCCTTGACGCCTGGCTTTTTCAAACCAATCCTTGGCTTGTTTTTGATCTCGCCGAACATCAATGCCCAAATACAGTAAGGAAGCGTAGCTGTTTTGTGCCGCAGCATCACCCAGCTCCGCTGCTTGCTTGTATAACTGCACTGCTTTACCACGATCTTTCTTTAATACAGTTCCACGATAATACGCCTCCGCAACTTTGGTAATAGCTGCGGCGTAATTCCTGGCAGCCGCGGCTTGAAAATAGTCGATGGCTTTTTGTGTATCCTGACCGACTCCCTGCCCCTGTTCATACAATAACCCCACTTTGTATTCCGCGGCTGCATCCCCTAATTTAGCCAAACGTACATAGGACTGAAATGCCTGCCCATGCTCCCCGGATTGATACGCTTGCTCGGCCGATTCACCCAGGTCCTGCATGCTGTTGATATAAGCCGCAGCGATCGCAGCCAGCTTAGGCTGAAAACGACGCAGTTCTTTTATGTTACTGCTTTCGCCGGAACCGGAAATGAGAAGTTTACTGTTATTACCAATGGGCAATTCATGATGAATCAAAGTGGTTCCCTGCACGGGTCGCTCGTAAGCGTATTGTAAATACTTCATACCTTCTACACTTTTGCTGCCACAATCCTTTAGAACCAGTTTACGACTATAAGCTTTCTCAAGTGTTTGTTGCATGGAATCACAGGCAAGCGGTTTGCTTGTATCCACCGGAACTAACTGAATCAACACATTGCTGTGGAATCCATCCCCGGCGGCGTTCTTACGAAACAAAAATTCGGCCGTCCCTGCTTTGACGTTTTTGAGCAAACTGCCGAATGTCTTGGTGCGGAAGATATTCACCGACCCCAGCGTTTGCAGGGTTTCGTTGCTGTATACGCCTTTGGGCGACGGTGCCAACACCTGCCAACCGGACGGTAAATCAAACTCAAAGCCGAACACGCTTTTGTGCGGCTCAGCATAGAGTCGCGACGGTGCTGACATAATTAATATTAGTGTTCCAATAATCCTTATGGCTGCCCTTTTCATACGCCCTCCTTCATCCCGCCCGTTAAAGCGCCTTCCTGCGCCACCCGGCTTGGATTACATGGACCAGTCCACTATAAAAATATTAGTTTCCCCCTGCACTTTACCATTGCGATTTGATGCAAATACCAGTTTTTTACCATCGTGAGAAAACATGGGAAAACCATCAAAACCTTCATAATAGGTAACTTGTTGTAAGCGCCGGGTTTCTATATTAACTAAAAACAAATCAAAATTTCGTCCGTGAGGATTATGCATATTGGATGAAAAAATAATATGCTTTCCGTCCGGGTGCCAATAAGGCCCAAAATTGGCTGCACCATTATTCGTAATCTGGATAGGCTTTCGTTCCTTCAAATGCATGATAAATATTTCCAGATTGCGCGGTCGAATCAATCCTTCGGCCAGCAAACTCTGATAACTTTCCAACTGTTTACCCTTAGGTCGCGATGCACGCCACACCAACCATTGCCCATCCCGAGAAAAAAAAGCTCCGCCATCATAACCATCCTCGTGAGTGATCTGCTCCACTTGGCTACCATCAGGCTTCATTAAAAACAATTCCAGATCGCCGGTTCGTACGGAGGTAAACACAATACGATCTCCTTGCGGAGAATACACGGCCTCAGCATCATAACCCTCAGTGTGGGTTAATTGCTGCAGCTCCGATCCGTCCCGTTTGGCTCGAAAAATATCGAAACTTTTGTACAATGACCAAACATAGCCTTTTGAATAGTCCGGTTTTGGCGGACATTTTTCACCGGCTAAATGAGTGGATGCGTAAATAATGGAATCTTCACCGGGAGAGATAAAGGCGCAGGTAGTCACCCCTTTACCCGAGGACAATAACTTAACCTCTTTGCCATTGGTGTTCATTTCAAATATGGCGTCACACTGCAAGGCATCCCGAGTAGACTGAAAAATTAATTTAGAGCCATCATAAGAGAAATAGGCCTCTGCGTTTTGTCCACCAAATGTGAGTTGTTTCAAGCTGTTGAAGTGGTTTTCCTGGGGTAGGGCCAGAGCATCACCTTGGGGTGACGGCGTTACAGTCTCTCGTATGCTCTGTTTGCAGGCTGTTGCCGTAAGCAAAATGACTACAAGCCCCAGCACAACTGAATATTTCATAGACACTCCCTGAATAAATCTCTGCCACTTTTCCTACCATAGTACAGGGAGATTCTTAGTGAAAGCAAATAGGACAATTTTTCGATTGGCCAAGACCATTCGCCTTCGTGGGCACAGCCGCTCGTTAAAAAACCGTGCCCACCACGTCAGAAATTAGATTGGCTCTGAAACGAACATTGGCGCGTGTGCGGAGGTACAACCATGCCCCTTTCGCCCGCCTTTCCTGGTTTGTGACAGAGAAAACATAGTAACGATGTATTGTATTGCTTTAGTATTGCTTAGAAATACACGTGCAGGTTAAGTCCACTGACATTGTCTGATATGCCGCGTGAACTAACCGTACTGATTTCATTTTTCGATTTGGATTTACTATAGATTACCGCATAGTCGGCAGAAACGGACACCTGTCGATTGAAAAAATATTCAACCCCTAAGAGCACGTCTACAAAATAGAATTTTGACCGACTGGTGCTGGAAACCACACTTTGCGATTCAGACTTGGAATATCGGTAACCAATATTAGAGCCATAAACGATAGCGAGACTATCTGTTTTCTTAAACGGTTTTCGCAGACCGAGAGACAAACCGTAACCGGTAGATTCCAGCGAAGAGGAACCACCCACACCTGAATTATCTGAAGCGGAATTTGCGATACTCAGGCTGCTATTCAGGCCAAGATCATCCGCAAGCCAGTACGTCCCGCCCACGCCAAACCTATAGCCTCCGATTTCCAAACCATCAAATGTGAAATCCATTGATTTGTCCCCAGTTTTTGGAAACGGCCCATCTGCAAAAGCCACACCCGCAGAAACCACGGCCCCGGTAAGCAATATGGTCAAATAGACAGCAAATCGCATAACTCTCATCACAAATCCCCCAGATATCATTTTTATAAATTCCCTCAAAAACAAACATTTATTGTCTTTTATTAGATGGTGACAGTGTACAATTTATTGCGAATTTCGGCTACTTATTTAAACTCCTATAAGTAAACTGTGACCACCTCCCGCTTTGGGCACATCAAGCTGCTGTCCCACGGGTCGATAGATACACAAACGAAAAAATATAGATTATCAATCATATGAGAAGCATTAACGCTATCTTTACCTTGCTGTTCGGGCTGGCATTTGCCGGTGGCGGGCTATACTTTCTCGGGCAAACCACCGTACCCATGGTGCAAGACTGGGTAGCTATGCAGCAATGGCAATCTGCATCAGGGATAGTCCTTAACGTCGAGCGACCGGACAATGGTGTGGAAGCGGAATATGAATACCAGGTAGACCAGACCACCTACAGAGGTAAGCGTGTCTACGTAGCACAGTTTTCAGACAATATCGGCCGCTATCAGGAACAACTACAACATCGATTGGAATCGTCTCAAAGTGCTCAAAACTCTATCACTGTGTGGTTTGACCCTGCCAACCCCTCGCAATCGGTTATTGACCGCGACATGCGTTGGGGGTTGCTGGTTTTCGTGACGATTTTTTGCTCTGTGTTTATACTCATTGGATCCGTTGTCGCCTATGCCGGACTTCGATCCACCCGGAAAAACCCTCAACCGTCCCTGCGACAACTGAAGCAACAATGGCAACACCATAGCGCCGAGACAGGTTCATCAATGGAATTTAAGGAATTCGTACAACAACGACGCGACCTGGTTTCGGATAACAACCCCCACACCAGCGCCAATGACCACCAGTATTGGCAGCACAAAAAAGAGTGGCGTAACAACGAAATCCGTTCCAATGCGAACACCCAGATGATAGCAATGTGGGTGTTCGCGGGCTTGTGGAATGCCCTCACACTTCCTTTGATTTTCGTTTTACCACAGGAACTGGCCAAATCGAACTATGGGGCACTGGCCGGCCTGCTATTCCCCCTGGCGGGGATATTTCTCACTGTCAAAGCAGTCAACCTGACCCGTGAATGGAAGCGTTTCGGTGTAATCAAGTTGGTTATGGATCCCTTCCCCGGTTCTATAGGTGGGCACGTGGGCGGCCATTTGTATATCGAAAACCTGCACCAACTCGACGCCATATACAAAGTGGAGCTGGAATGCGTCCATAGTTATGTATCAGGCAGCGGTGACAACCGTCGCCGCCGTGAAACCATTAAATGGGCGGAAGCCGGTACAGCGGGCGTAAGCCCCCAAAGTAATGGCATCCGCTTATCGTTCCGATTTGACGTACCCGATAATTTGCCCGAAGCCGATGTCACTCGGAGCGAGGCATATAATTTCTGGCGTTTGAACCTGCGCGCAAACCTACCCGGAGTTGATTTAAAGCGTCAGTACAACATACCCGTATTTAAAACCGGCAAAGTCTCGTCCACCGTGTTCCACGACCTCAGCGCACAAATGCAACAAAAACGCGAAGACCAGGCTCAGCAAATTGAGGCCGCCATCAATCGAGGAGATCTGGATGATACAGCCTTGGCACCGGTCCTGCGGTATATCAACAACGGCGACCAGCATGAGTTTTATTTTCCCATGTTCCGCGGCAAGATCCTGACGTTGTTTGCGTTTGTATTTGCCGCCGGGTTTGGTTTTGCCACTTACAGCATAAACACGCAATTCGGTGACGGTGCCTTTAGCATCTTTACCGGTGTATTCTCCATACCCTTTGCCATTGTGGCACTGATTGCCACTATCGCTCTCATTTATGTCCCCTTAAACAATCTGCGTACTCGCATTCGCCCGGGAGAAATTGCTGTATCGAGGCGTTTATTTATTGTCCCTATTGGCAAGCATCACATTCGCAGTGATGAACTGAAAGAACTGGAGCTGTATCGCAGCGGCAGTACCGGACAAGGGGTGAAAAAAATTGAACATTTTAATATACGGGCCGTAAAACACGACAACAACAAAATCACTATTGCCGAAAGCATTAACGGCCGCGATCTGGCGGAGCAACTGAAACACTACATGGACATGCGAATCAAAGGCGCCGCCTGACCGTGATAAGAATTACCAGGAATAGGTGGTTTTTATGCTTACACTATCCCAATCGTCCATAAATTGGGTAGGTGCCTGCGAGTCATTAACCTCAAACACGGTACAAACCAAATCCACAGACCACTCGTCGTTCAGGTGATAGCTGAGTGAACCGCTGTGGGTTTGGGCGTGATCTTCTACGTGGTACTGAAAATAGTAAACTGTTTCCAAATCTTTATGCATGAAAGATTTGGACACTCGTGTCGCCAACCGGGAATCGTTTCTTTGAACCGGGGCTGTACCGGGTAGGTCCAGGAATGCGTAGGTCGCTTCCGCACTTAATATTAAATCGTTTCCTAAATTCAAATCCACCCCCCCACCCCATTGAATGGAGTCCATCTCCGTACGCTTGTCATTCAGAAACAAACTGCGTTTGGCAGAATAAGCCAAGGCCAACTTCCACAATACCCCATCACCGGCAAAATTGTATGAATACGCCAGCAAATAGTAATCCGGATATAGGGCGCGAAACTGATCGGTCGCAACGAATTCAAAATACGGGTCATTTTGCAACAAACGGGCAATGGTAAACGTACCGTCAAAACTCCCTCTACTCAGCTTTAAGCGCAAAGCCAGCTCATAATCGGAAAACGTTTGCGGTTTGGCTTCGTCAAGAGAAAAGTTACGGTACCCCAGTTGCTGTTCCAGCAAATACCGAGCACCGCCACCAGGGTATCGGTTCACCTGTGGAGCGACATTATAAACAAACTCCGCTTCCGTGCCGAAGTTGATAAAATGCGATGCGGTGATTATTCCTTGAGCGATACGCGCATCCTGTGGTGCGGTGTAAGCAAACTGGGAAAAATCCCAGGGGCTTAAGCGATCCGTAACGCCAAGCATATCCATTTTTCCCCAAACCGCAGTTTGATAACCTGCTTTCATACTGAACTGATCCAATCTACCCTGCAAATACAAAGCCTGAACCCTCGAATCCCAGTCCAGCGCTTGACTAGCATCGATTTGACTATCATCGCCTATCCTTGCTACCAGGGTCGCATCCACTACTGCGTAAAGTTGTTCAGCCAACAGCGTCTCCACCTGCAGTTTTAAATCCAGATGCTGCAAGTCGGTTTGTCGTTGCGGTAAATGCCAGTTTTGCAAATAACTGATGTGCAACCGCCAAGGTTTTTGATTTTCCAGACCATCCAGCGCGTCGGTTTCCATTGTGCCGGTAACGTCAAAATTCATATCCAACTCTTCTGCCGCGAACAATGAAGGCACCAACAGCCCTAGCACCAAGGTATAGAGTAATTGTCTCATACCCTGTCTACAATTGACCGCGCAATTGTTGTAGCCGGCCGGCGCGATAGCCTGCATCCGTAAGCGCCCTTTGCCCAAACAGTTCATCTTCCACATCTATATTCATTTTTATCCCATCCGTTTTCATGGTCGTGATTCGTCGGGTTTGCACGTTATTGAAATTAATCCTATGTGCCACCCAGATATTATTTATCAATTTAATTGCAGCAAAAGTCACCTGCTTAACCTCACGCTGACGTCGGTCATAGGAAACTATTTTCAAAGCCATGTCCCGTTCTTTATCGATCCATTGCACTGACTTTGAGTAATTGCTTTTACGAGCCCGCTCCGGCTTTGGGACCGCCTCTATCACCCAACAAGGACGTCCCTGAAAAGTCTCTTCCTTCAACAAGCGATAGGAATAGTCATCCAGATGCGGACGTTCGACATCCTCATACGCGATTTCCGAGCCAAACAAGGTACCTTCCTTAGGTTGATTTTGCTTACCTGACACTATGCGTTTGACTTTATTCAGTGCCGATAAATACATCCATTGGTCTGTATCCTTTAGCGGATCATCATAATCGTATTGTAAAAACCCAATACCCTGCTCTGCCACCGGCTTTTGTATAAAACTGATACTGCGACTGTCTTTCCCATTGTCACCAAAATCCTTTTGCACGCTTTCCAATACTTTTACTCTGGGGGTATCCGCACAAGCCAACCGTCCAGCGCTAATGGTATAGCGACAGGTAGCCACTATTTGCTTGGAATAATTACTTGCACCGTCATCGCGATCCACGACCCGTTGCATAATATCTTCAGCCTGACCGGCGTGAGCGGAACCGATTCCAAAATTCAAGCCCATTCCTATCAGTGCAGCACATACGTAAAAAAAAGCTTGTTTCATTTGGTTTCTCCTGTAATACCCGGCGACGAGGCAACCGTCTCTGACTGAGTTCTTCGTGAAGCAGTTTGTGCCGGGCCAAAGCCAAAGGTACTGCGTGTTACTTTCAAAAGAGCGGGCAGCAACAACAAATCCCCGGCCAAAGCGGTTGCAACAGCCACCCCCGCCAACAATCCAAAGTTCTTTATTCCCTGATGATCCAACAAGCCAAAGGCCAAAAATGCTCCCAGCAATATCACTGTAGTAAAGGTAATGGCTTGACCAACTTCCCTAAACGAATCAACTATCGCTGCATCAATATCCCCTTTCTCTTCCATCAAAGCCCGGTAATGTGTGAGAAAATGAATAGTATCATCCACCACAATACCAATCATAACCGGCGCCACAATCAAGGTGTCCGCATCCAAAGGAATTCCCAAATACCCCATTAATCCGAACACGACGGATAAAGGCAATAAATTGGGAAACAATGCCAACAACCCCACCCTGACGGAACGGAAGGTCAACAACAGAACCACACTAATAGCCAGCAGAGCAAGGCTAAAACCCCGGATCTGGGACCAACTGACAAAGTCCAGGATTTTAATCATCAAAACCAAACCACCGGTTGGCGTAACGTTCAATTGCGGGTAACGCTCTTTGAGTGGCGCAAATCGTTGTTCCAACTCCTGCTGCATATGCCGCACCATGGCAATGTATGACTTGGTACCACGATTTTTCATCAGCAAAGTAATGTGGGCATCCCGGTAAGTATCTGACACCACCCGTCTGCGTTCTTTAGGATTGGCATTGGAGAACATAAACAAGGTCTGGCGTAATACCTGCTCATCCTGCGGCACACTATAGGCTTCTTCACGGCCACCGTTGAGGGAACGATTGGCGTCTTTCACAACATCAACAATAGAGTAAATGCGCACCATGACATCCGGATACGTGGTTCGCAGCCACTGTTGAAAACCATCCATGGCATTGAGCACTTGTGGATCCCTAAACGTATCGTCAGTTTCAGAACTCACCATGAGTTCCATTCCCATGGTACCGCCCATTTTGGCTTCTGCCGTTTCTTGCGCAATGCGTATGGGAGAGTCCGTATCAAACAATTCCATAAAATTGGAATCCACTTCAACCTTACTCACGCCCACCAGGAAAACCACCATAATGACGGCAAACACGGTAATATTTAACTTCGGTTGCTCGTAACCCCAGTGCTCTATCCGGCGCAACCATTTTTGCACTCTGTGGTGTCCGGCGACACCGCGTTTGCCTACGGGATTCCAAATATCCAACATCAAGGGCAAAATCACAATACTCATAACGAAGGCGAAAAACACTCCCAAGGCGGCCGCGATCCCCATATTTTGAATTGGTACCAACGGGACAATGGTCAAGGACAACATACCCAATCCCGTTGTTAATGTAGTCAGTAAAACCGCCACCCCCGATTTTCGGAAAGTGGAGCGTAAAGCCTGCTCATGGACTTGCCCCTGGTTTCGAAAGTACATATAGCCGGACAAGATATGCACCGAATCGGCCACACCCACCACCATCACCAGCAGAATCACCACGTTAATCATCAGGTTCATGGTTATACCCAACCACCCCAGAGTCGCTACAACCATGGCGGCTGATACAATGATAATCAGCTGAGGCCACACCACGGCAGACAAGGATCGAAAGAGAAACCACTGAATTACAATGATCAACAGCAGAGAAATAGCCATGACCATATTGACCTGCGGTGCCATCTCATCCAGAACATACGTATTTACAACCGGAGCCCCCATAGGAAAATATTCCAGGACATCGAGGTATTGGCTTTTATAGATAACGGCATAAATGGCCTTGGTCACCCTGGCGTACTCTTCCATGGTGACAAATTCGAATTCGGAATTGGCATAAAGTGTTTCTGAAGAACTTTGAGCTTTGGTTACATCAAAAGCGTCCATGTCGATATTGTCCAGACTAATATCACTGACTTCCGTTGCCGGACGGACCTTGGTTGCCTTAAAATCCGTATGTATCAAAATACCGCCATAGCTACCATCCGGCGATATGTAGACCATGGGATAAATAGGGTGCTCCAGGGCTTGGCGCTTCAGTAGCGCACGTTGTGCTTGTGTTACCGGCAAATCCTGCCCGATAAACGGCCGGGCTATCAGTGCGTCGTCACTGGCTTCCAGATAACTCACATTTAGCAAAGTGGTCACATCCGTAACACGATCAAACGGCGAAGACTCCCCCGGTGCTAATTGAGCCCGATAGTTGAGCAACTCTTCTTGTATTCCCTGTAAGGCTTTCAAAGAAGCATCGGAGAACAAATCACCGTCTTTGGGACGGTACACAATATAGATGGACTCATCTCCACCAAAGTGGGCCCGAAATCTGTCATAAGCCGCACGCACCGGATCTTGTTCCCGAAAAAACTGCTCATCCGATAAATCCAGCTCGAATTTACCTGCTCCGGGCAACAACAACACCAGACTAAGCAGAAACCCGGACCAGATCCACCAGCGCCTATTCCTTAACCCGTCCGGCAGACGTTCAAAAACCCTTCCCAAATCACTCAGCATTTTCTTCATCGGTTTTTCCATTTACTAACTTGTGGTTTAGTCCTTCTCCGGACCGCCATTGGGTTCAACACATCCCGGTGTTGATATCCACAACCGGCCGAACACAGTTGCTTCTACAGCATCTGCATAGGCATGCAGGTCCAAATTGGGATTGATCAATATTTGCCAATAAACCCCTTGCACTAAACTGAACAACACTTCCGCTACGGCACGGCTGTTGCACTGAGCATCCATGCATCCAGTCTCCTGCATCTGAGTTACGATGTTAATTATAGTTCCCACCAGTTGTTGTTCGTATTCCTCACAACCCATATGCGCCAGTTTGTCATCCGTGAGCATCTCCGTCATAAACATGGCATCGGCTCGTATGGCATTGCGCATGGTGGGATCGCCCGCTCGAAGTATGAACGCCCGCAATACTTTAGACATGACCGCTTGCGGGGACAGTGTCTCCTGTGAGCCTGCTTCCGTTGTACCGGCGTTGAATGCCGCCTGATTCAATTGTCTTCCCCATTCATTCAAGGCTCGAATCAAGACTTCCTTGTTTTCGAAATAGCTGTAAACCGCACCGGTACTAAGACCGGCTTCGCGGCAGATATCCCGCATGGTGGTCTTATGAAAGCCGTTCGCCGCAAAACAAACCAAGGCCGCCTTGAGAATCTGTTGTCGACGGGCCTCTTGATGCTGGTCAGAAACTTTGGGAGCCATTCTTTTTCACCTTTAATAAAGAACGAGTGTTCGTTTTAATTATGATCCAGCTCCCACCTGCTGTCAAGCCGCCGTTTTCTCACAACTGTATTTCCCACTACATCAACGCCTTACGACACCACAAATGTAAATCACCTTTTACAATGATTGCTAAATGATTGCCGCTATAAAGATATTCAGACACAAAAGCCCGATTTGCCTATGAAACACCCGAAGGTCCTAAATTCGTTTACACTCAACATCATAGCCGTGATCATTTTGACCACCGGACTTTCTGCCGCGGTTGTCCAGTTTGGTAACCATTTGAATGCACACTTAAAAAAAGTGGAGCAGTGGCATCGTGTTTACCAACAAATGCACACCACACTGAAGCATCTGGAAGATCACTTCAGCCATGGCAATAATTCTCAGCCGGGTTTTTTGCAATTCTTCGAACAATTGGAACAAGGCGATACTAGCGTAGTGGCTGCAGCTCAAAAACAATTGAACATTGTTTTTCGGGATGTGGAAACATTAAAAACCCTGGAGCACGATCATCACGAAACTCAAGAGCAACTTAAGGCTTTCCATACCGTCCTACAGCTATATGCCAAACGCCTGACTATCACAGCAACCAATTCCGCCATTGAACAAAAAACCTTCGGCAGCGGCCCCGGCATGATGGCCATCCACGCCCTGAACCGGCATTACAGCGAATCAGAGGATACGCAACACAATCAAATGTTGTTCGAAGAGTTGCGCAGCATGAGCGGAAGTATTTTTGCCCTGGTACCGATTGTGATCGCCATCGCCTTCATCATCCTGGTTGGTTTACGAAAACTCTTTTACACTCATAAACTATTGGATAACCAAAACCAATACACCACCGATTTATTGGAATCAGTGCCCAACCCCCTGTTCATTGTCAACACCGAAGGAAAAATTCTTCAAGCCAACTACCAAGCTACCCAATTATTTGCTTACCACAAAGATGAAATCATCGGGATGGAAATCGAATGTCTGATCCCGGAACGTTTTCGACAAAACCACGGCCAATGGCGACAAAACGCGTTTCATTCCGCTACCAACCGCTCCAAAAACGATCTGAAGGAATTTAGTGCTCTACTGAGTGACGGCACGGAAATTCCGGTTCACATCAGCCTCAGTTTCTCCAAGCATAACGGAATCACTACAGGCATTGTCAGTCTGCGGGATATCAGCCAATTAAAACAGGCTGAACAGGATCTGAAAAACCAGGCTGATATGTTAAACAAAGCTCAGCAACTTACCCACCTGGGCAGCTGGGTTCAAGACCTCAACAACAATACCGTCAGTTGGTCTGAAGAACTTCACCGCATTTTAGGAACCCATCCCGATACAACAGAACCCAGCATGCAAGCTTTTTATCAGCAGGTAGCGGATAGTGACAAAAACCGTGTTCAAAACGAGATTGGATCCGCTCTCGCTAACCGTTGCGGCTTCACCCTGGAACATTCCATCGTCCGGCCCAATGGCCGGGAAAGAATTGTCAAAATATCAGGACAAGTGTATGCCGATGTCAATGGACACGCTCAACGCCTGGTGGGTACCGTACGCGATATTACCGAGCGACGCCACACCGAAGAAAAACTCCGTATGGCAAAGGTCGTATTCGACAATAGCCAGGAAGCTATTACCGTTCTGGATGCGTATGGCAGTATCCTGGACAGTAACACGGCTTTCTGCAAACTCACCGGATATACTCGCAAGGAACTCATCAGCCATGTACCGCTGATGTTTAGCAGTAAAAACCACAATCAGGATTTTATTGAGCATTTATGGCCGACAATAACAGCTCACACCCAGTGGCAGGGGGAAATATGGAGTCGGCACAAAGACGGTGGCGCCAAGCCTTGTCAAACATCTGTATCCGCAGTACTCAATAGTAAAGGTGAGATTACCCACTATGCCATGATCATACTGGACATTTCTACCTTAAAGGAAAACCAGGAAAAACTGGAACAACTGGCTCACTTTGATCAATTAACAAACCTGGCCAACCGCTTTCTATTTCATGACCGTCTGCGCACCGCATTACAACGCGCTGACCGTAAACAGCTGTTGTTTGCTGTTTTGTACATCGATCTGGACGGTTTTAAGAAAGTAAACGACGACCTGGGCCATGCGGCGGGCGATGAAGTACTGATTGATATGGCACAGAAAATCCAGAATCAAGTTCGTTCGGATGATACGGTTGCACGCCTGGGCGGGGATGAATTTGCAGTAATCCTACATGAACTCGCATCGCTGTCAGAAATCAATTCCATTGTTGCCAGACTTTCCCAAAACCTGCATGCTCGCAAAGAATCCGGCACACAAGTGCTTGAGGTTACTGCCAGCATTGGTGTGGCCATCTACCCCGACGATGGCACCACTGGGGAAAGTCTGCTGCAACATGCCGACCAAGCCATGTACCATGCCAAAAAACTGGGTAAGAACACCCATTGTTTTTTCCACAGGGAGGAACGCAAGAGCAGCTAGGTTATCGGTTAGCCCCCCTTAACCAAATAATCGAACAGAAATCTCTCGCACTGGAACCGCTTCGACAACTCTATCCGGAAAAGCCCGGGCGGATTTTCGCCGTCGTACTGCCTGTGTCACATTCATCATCGTTTCCCGATAAAAATACCGGTTCAAACCTAAAAAGGAGACATTTCTGCAACATTAACCGGACCGTCATCGACCTGTTACAAAATATATAAAGAATTTACCATTAAACATAAAGTAAAACCCAAAGTAACCGAAAAAACATTAACGCACACACACTTTTACACGGACATAACTCATTCGTATGCGCGCTCTAAATATTCTTGTCATTGATGATGATCCTTTTCAGCACACCTACATCAAGTGTGCTTTACAAAATGTTCACCATTCACAAATAGCCGCCAACGGCCATGATGGCTTGGCCAAGGCTCAGGAATGTAACCCGGATATTATCTTGCTGGATCTGGAAATGCCCGGATTAAACGGTTATGAGGTTTGCGACCAACTCAAGCAAAACGATATAACCGCCCACATTCCTGTTGTATTTATGTCATCCCACGAATCTTTACGTATACGTATGCAAGCCTATGAAATGGGGGCAGACGACTACATGGTTAAACCCTTCAATACCGAAGATATGTTGGCCAAAATTACAGTTATCAACAAGTTTCGCAGCAAACAAGACAAATTACTGCAAGAAGCTGAACGTGCTCGCCGCGCCGCCATGGCAGCTATGTCTGGTAGTAGTGATATGGGAAAAGTAGCGCAATTTTCCATGGATATTATGGATATCAGAGGCTATGAAGAATTGGCTCGCAAACTCTTCTCTATCCTGAGTACGTTTGCCCTCAACAGTTCCGTAATGATGAAGACCGATGAGGGTCGACAATTTTTCAGCAGCCGTGGAACCGCCAGCCCGTTGGAATGTGAGCTTATTTCCAAATTACACGATGAGCGCCGTTTTATTGATTTTGGTTGTCGCACTCAAATCAACTTTCCACACATATCCCTGCTAATCAACAATATGCCCTTGGACAATATGGAACTGTATGGTCGTTACAAAGACTATTTTCCGTCCTTGCTGGCTGCTGCGGATGCCAAAATCAGCATGTTCAACTCCGAACATCAATTAGTTAAGCAATACGTATCCAGCATACAATCGTTTACGGAGATCCAAACCGGTCTAGCGGCATTGGCTAACACCATTAGAGAGGACCAACAACGCAGCGCCGGCACGCTGGGAGATATGCAAACCCGATTGGCGCAACTGCTACCCAGCGCTACCGACGCGAGCCGCTGTGACCGGATTTCACAATTGGTGGGAGACGCGGTGAATAACGCACTGAAATTCAGTTACTCGTCGAAGCAAAGCGGCAGTACCATAATCGATGATCTAAAACGCTTACAACAATTGACCGAAGAACAAATTCAACTGGTGGACAATATGCTGCATCGACAAAACCCCGACTCAAGCGACTGGAGCGAGAAAGGAAACAAAGATAAAGAAGACGAACCCTTCAATGCCGACATTGAATTGTTCTAACTGGGGAACCTTTGATTAATTCCTGGATAAGCATAGATGAAAAATAAACTGTTCAGTGCAAAGCGAAAAGCTTCCGCGTCGTGCTCAAGGCCCTTGCCTACATCCTGCAGGCAACGAAGCAATTGACAATTTAGTTCTTATAAATGCCATTCATGGCGTTTATCAGAGGTTCCCTGGGGTAGCTTAATACCACATCACTCTACTGGTTGGAACCAGGCCAGCTTCTCATGCAACGCCACAACCTCACCGATAATAATCAAGGTAGGCGGTTTGATATCTTGATCGACCATTTTTTTCACCATAGTCCCTACGGTTGCAACCAAAACCCGTTGGCGCTTGGTGGTAGCCTGTTGTACCAGGGCCATAGGTGTATCCGCGCTCAAGCCCTTTTCCACCAGTTTGTTACACAGATTAGGGAGGCCCAACAAGCCCATATACACCACCACCGTTTGGCCTGGTTGTGTCAACGCGGTCCAGTTTAGATCCATGCTGCCGTCTTTAAGGTGCCCGGTTACGAACATGACCGATTGAGCATAATCCCGGTGTGTTAAAGGAATACCGGCATATGAGGCGGCACCACTGGCTGCCGTTATGCCGGGCACCACCTGAAACGGAATTCCCTCGTCCATTAAGGTCTGTATTTCCTCACCGCCGCGACCAAAAATAAACGGATCGCCCCCTTTCAGACGCAATACCCGTTTACCTTTCTTGGCAATGCGTACCAACATTTGGTTTATATCCTCTTGAGGCAGGGTATGCTTGTCCCTTTCCTTACCCACATAGACCAGGTCAGCGTCTCGTCTTGCCAGATCCAGTATCTCCTCAGATACGAGGCGATCGTAAACGATAACCTCTGCCTGCTGTAACAAGCGCAAGGCTCGAAAGGTCAATAAATCGGGATCTCCCGGTCCGGCCCCCACCAAATACACTTCGCCAAAATCGGGCACAGTATGCTCACCCTCGTCTATGGCGGTATGCATAGCTTCACGAGCAGCCTCTTCTTTACCGGCAAACACAAGCTCCGAGATAGGTCCCTGTATGACGGTTTCCCAGAATCGCCGCCGCTTATCTCCGCCGGAAAACTGCTGCTTGACCTTATCCCGAAACTCTTCCATAAGCGAAGCCAGGCTGCCATATGCTGCAGGTAATATGGTTTCCAACCGCGAACGCAGCAATCGCGCCAGCACCGGTGAAGCGCCACCGGTTGACACGGCAACTTGAACCGGCGAACGATCAATAATTGACGGTACTACAAAAGTACACAGCTCCGGCTGATCCACTACATTTACCGGAATATTGTTTTGCCGGGCAATCTCGGAAACCCGCTTGTTGGTCGTTCTGTCATCGGTGGCCGCAATGACAACTGTACAGCGCTCAATATCGGTATCCTCAAAGGTTTTGGAATGATGCTTGATTTGGGCATCATCCAAACGGCGCTGCAGGCTTTCACACAATTTCGGTGCAATGACGGTAACATCTCCACCGGCTCTAACCAACAGCGCCACTTTTCTGGCTGCCACTTCTCCACCACCCACCACAACGCAAGGGCGCTGCTGTAAGCTGACAAACATGGGAAAATATTGCATGTTTTATTCCGTCCTACTCTAACCTAACCCTTAAAGAATTTCCCGGCCACCCATATAGGGCTGAAGTTTTTCCGGTATCCGAACTGTACCATCAGCTTGCTGGTAATTTTCCAACACAGCAACCAAGGTGCGCCCTACCGCCAGACCGGAACCGTTCAGGGTATGAACCAGTTGTGGTTTTTCACCTTCGGCAGCGCGGTAACGTGCTTTCATGCGGCGAGCCTGAAAATCTTCAAAATTACTGCAGGAGGAAATTTCCCGGTATGCCTGCTGACCCGGCAACCACACTTCCAAGTCATAAGTTTTAGCAGCAGAAAAACCAATATCACCACTGCACAAACTCATCACCCGATAAGGCAGTTGCAACAGTTGCAAAACCTTCTCTGCGTGTGAAGTCAGTTGCTCCAAAGCATCGTAGGAGTCTTCCGACCTAACGATTTGCACCAGTTCAACTTTGTCGAACTGATGTTGTCGAATCATGCCGCGGGTATCTTTACCATAGGAACCGGCTTCACTACGAAAACAAGGGGTGTGCGCTACAAACTTCAACGGTAGCTCCCTGCCTTCCTGGATTGTATCCCGTACAATATTGGTCACCGGCACCTCAGCCGTGGGAATCAAATAAAAATCCTGTTCATGATGCAGCTTAAACAAATCTTCCTCGAACTTGGGTAACTGCCCGGTCCCTTCCAGACTTTTGGCGTTGACAATATAAGGCGCATAGGTTTCCGTATAACCGTGCTCGCGGGTGTGTAGATCCAGCATAAACTGTGCTAAGGCCCGATGTAGCTGAGCCATGGAGCCGGTGAGTACATTAAAGCGACTGCCCGTAATCTTGGCTCCTAAGTCAAAACTCATATGACCGCTGGCTTCACCCAAATCCACATGGTCTTTCGGCTCAAAATCAAAGCGGGTGGGTTCTCCCCACGTACGTACCTCAACATTGTCTTTTTCGTCATTACCAACAGGTACAGAATGGTGAGGAATATTGGGTACGGCTTTAAATAAGTCTTCCAATTCCGCCTGGATTTGCTCTAACTCAGCTTCACCGGCCTTCAGTTGATCCCCCAGAGAGGAAACCTGCGCCATCTCAGCCGCAGCATCTTCTCCACGGGCCTTGGCTTTGCCGATTTCCTTAGACATGGTGGTACGCTGCCGGCGTTGATTCTCCGTCTCTACCTGTAAAGTTTTGCGCCGGCTTTCCAATTCAGAAATGCGTGCCGTGTCCAATATAAATCCGCGTACGGCAAGTTGCTGTGCCACTTGTTCCAATTCGGTTCTAATTAATTTAGGATCTAACATGTATTATGATTACCTTAATCTCTGTTTTACAGTCCTGTTCCAAACCGCTTATGCCGCTCGGCCCAACCAGATTCCAGCCCATGCCGCGGCGACACATACACCTACGTTAAGCAGCATATTCAATAAAGCCTGAAGCGCCCTTCCCTCTTCCAGTAATTGCACCGTTTCCAAAGAAAATGTAGAAAAAGTGGTAAAAGCCCCCAGCAAGCCCACCAGAAAAAAAGCCCGCCACTGCGGCCCCAGTTCCATGCGGCTGGTGAAATGAATGTACAAAAATCCCATTATCAGTGAGCCTGTCACATTCACAAACAAAGTACCGTAGGGAAACGAACGCCCTAACCAGTGATGCAAACCGCTGGAAGATAAAAACCGCAACAACGACCCCAAAGCTCCGCCGGCGGCTATTGCTAACCACTGCATCTCAGCGTCTCACAAAGTGGCCGGGCAATAGCGCATCGTCTCGGTGTCTCATTGGCCCAGAACGTCCTCGGCACCAATCACATCCACACCCAAAGGCGGCGTAAACTGGAATAGCGACGCATCCAAATTGGGATTACGTTTAATGTCACTGAAACGCATGACGGTAGCCTGTCCAAAGTTATCCAACAACTCCATCACCTCCAGGTTATCCTGATTAAACCCCAGAACGATATGTTGGTAATTGGATTCCTTATCTTTAGGTAACAAACGCAACCAAACCAGACCGGCAGGACGCCCCTGCAAATCGCGTATACGATCCACCGTGAATTGCTGCTTCAATTCCTGAGTTCCGCTCAACAGCACCGCCGGGGTGCTTCCCAATGCCAGATCCAGTTTTTTCACAATCACTTGATCCATGTCGACGTCATAGACCCAGAGCTTTTTACCATCGGCGATAATTTGTTGCTTATAGGGTTTGGTGTAATCCCAGCGAAATCGCCCCGGGCGCTGTAAATAAAACACACCGGCAGATTCCTCAATGGATGAAAAACCGGAGGCATCCACTCTTTGTACGAAAGTAGCTTGCAGGCTTTTTACTTGTTTATAGAATCGCGACAATCGCTCCATATCTGCAGATTCCGCTGTAACCGCAGCGCTTCCTGTCATTGCCGCAAAAACAAGAGAACCCACAAGCATCCGGCGTAAGCCGGTTTGAAAATATTGTTTAAACATTGAATACACCAATTAGAGGTTCTTAATCCAAACTGGGGGGTGGCGGTGCCAGCACTTCCCGAGTGCCATTGGCCTGGGTCGAGCTCACCACACCGGCGCGTTCCATTTCCTCTACCATTCGAGCGGCACGATTGTACCCTATTCGCAGGCGCCGCTGTACCGAGGAAATAGACGCTTTACGGGTTTCTGTGACAAAAGCCACTGCTTGATCGTACAATTCGTCCACTTGGTCCGGATCATCATAAACGGAAAAATCCCCGCCATCGCTGTTGGAGGGTCCTTCCAGAATATCTTCAATGTACTCGGGGGCTCCTTTAGAACGCACATCCTTCACCACCCGGTGTACTTCATGATCCGACACAAATGCACCATGAACGCGAGTTGGGATACCTGTACCGGGAGCCAGATATAGCATGTCCCCGTGTCCCAACAATTGTTCAGCCCCACCCTGATCCAATATGGTCCGCGAATCCACCTTGGCCGAAACCTGGAAAGCAATACGGGTAGGAATATTGGCTTTGATCAAACCGGTCAATACATCCACTGACGGTCGTTGGGTGGCCAAAATCAAATGCATACCGGCAGCACGGGCTTTTTGCGCTAGACGAGCAATTAACTCTTCCACCTTCTTGCCCACCACCATCATCAAATCGGCCAATTCATCCACCACAACCACCAGATAAGGCAAGGGCTCCAGATGTCGAACCTCATCGGGATCGCTGAGGACATCGGGTTTATAGGTGGGATCCACGATAGGCTCGCCCTGTTGAATCGCCTCACTCACCTTGGTGTTATACCCATTGAGGTTACGCACCCCCAATAAGGCCATCAGAGTATAACGCCGCTCCATTTCCGCCACACACCAACGCAGGGCATTGGCAGCTTGCTTCATGTCCGTAACGACCGGTGCCAATAAATGAGGAATGCCCTCATAAACGGACAGCTCCAGCATTTTCGGATCAATCATGATCATGCGAACCTCGTTAGGCGTGGAGTTGTACAACAAGCTCAACACCATAGCATTCAAACCCACGGACTTACCGGAACCGGTGGTCCCTGCTACCAGTAAGTGGGGCATTTTAGCCAGATCCACAATCACGGGATGACCGCTGATGTTCTTACCCAATGCGATACTCAGTGGAGAGCGGGCCTTATCAAACACTTTGGACTTCAGCACTTCACTGAGGCGTACGACTTCCCGCACTTCATTGGGTACCTCTAAACCAACGGTAGATTTACCGGGAATCACCTCGACCACACGAACGCTGATAGCCGACAAAGAACGCGCCAAATCCTTGGACAAGTTGCTGATTTGACTGACCTTTATACCTGGAGCCGGTTCCAGCTCAAAACTGGTCACCACCGGCCCCGGATGCACCGCAACCACCTGGACCTCAATATTGAAATCTTTGAGCTTAAGCTCCACTTGGCGGGATATGGCTTCCAAAGCGGCCTTAGCCATGTGGTTTTTGGGCGCGTCCGCGACATCCAACAGAGACAGTGACGGTAAATTGCTGTCGCTCTCAAACAACGGTATCTGCCGTTCCTTACCGGCGCGCTCGGATTCCTCGATGGGATCAGGCAAGGCTTCTATAAGCGGAGGTAAACGCTTAGTCCGGGCTTTTTTGACTTCCTTAACCACTTGTTCCCGTTCCATTTTGGCACGGCGGGTCGCCCAGTTTTCTTTAAAGTTGTACCACTGTTCCAGCAACCGATCCAACAAACCCAGTGTCATGGCCCCGGTTTTATCCATCAATACAATCCAGGACAAACTGGTAAATAAAGAGATACCGGTAAGAAACAGGGCAATTAACAACAAGGTACCGCCCATGAAATTGAACACTCCCACCAAACCTTGGGCCACCACGTCCCCCAGGATACCCCCGGAATCCAAAGGCAGGGTTACCTGGGTCTGAAAATGCAGGGTTGCCAAGCCGGTTCCGGCGCATAAAGTGAGCACAAATCCAATAAAACGCAAAGAGACCATGCGCAAATCAAAGTCCTGGTCCTCATTGCGTCCGGCAAATATGAGCCAACCGGTATATGCCACCATAATAGGAAACAAATAAGCCATATAGCCAAACAAATACAAAAACACATCGGCAAACCAGGCTCCGGCAGGCCCTCCCGCATTCGCCACCACCTCGGTGGTGTCACTATGGGACCAGCCGGGGTCGGTTTGGGTGTACGTTATCAGAGACGCACTCATGTACAGCGCTACGGCCCAAAATACGATCAAGGCGGCTTCTTTCAGTCCCCGGATCATGTGCCCGGCCAGCGGGGGAGATTTCTTCGTAACAGATGAAGGCAAATTAGAATCCCTGTTGTTGGTTTGCTGTTTGGACCATCAATAAAGCACTTGTGTTCTATCTATTTTACCAGCTTAAGCGCCGGATGCAGAATTTCACCGTCTTTTACATTAATTCCCGCAGACAACTCCGCATGATCGCGCCACTGCGGTCCACCCAGGGCACTGACATAGGGCAAAATGGCAGCCGACAAAGCCTGTGAGGCACTGCGGGGCACTGCTCCGGGCATATTCGTAACACCAAAGTGCACCACGTTTTCCCACAAAAAAGTGGGATTTTTATAGTTGGTGGGTTTGGTGGTCTCAATACAACCACCCTGGTCTACGGAAATGTCGATAATAACACTGCCGGCCTGCATAGACTTCACCATCTCCGCATCCACCAAATGCGGTGCACGTTCGCCTGTCACTAAAACGGCTCCAATGAGCAAATCCGCCTGCCGCACCGCCTCTTTTAAAGAGGCTTGATAAGGATACAGAGCCGTCACATTCGCCCCTAATCGGCGCATGGCTTCCAATTTGTCGCGATTTCGATCAAACACGGTGACATTGGCCCCCATACCCGCTGCTAACAGGGCTGCATTACCCCCGGCCACACCCGCGCCTAAAATCACCACCTGTCCCCGCGGAGCCGCCGGCAACCCCCCCAGGAGCAAACCCTTGCCCCCTTGAGGCCGGTGCAACAAAGTAGCACCCACTTGCACTGCGATGCGTCCTGCAATATCACTCATGGGGGCCAGCAAAGGCAGACGACCGTCTGCGGTTTCCACCGTTTCGAAAGCAATGGCGGTCAGGCCGATCGCCTGTAATTTTTCCATCAAGGGCAATTCCGCCGCCAGATGTAAATAGGAAAATAGAATGTGGTCACGTCGAAATAAAGACAATTCCTGGGCCTGGGGTTCTTTTACCTTGACAATGAGACGGGATTTTTCAAATAAGACTTGCGCATTTTCAACCACGCTCAAACCCACAGCCTCATAATCGTCATCACTATAACCGCTGTGCTTACCTGCCCCGCGTTGAATGAAAACCTCGTGTCCCTGTTTAACCAGTTCCCCCGCCGCCTCCGGAATTAAGGCCACACGACCTTCCAGAGTTTTTACTTCACTGGGAATACCAATTTGCATTTTGTCTCCTTTAGCGTAAGAATCACATCTCGTACAATTGTAGCTGAAGACCATCTTTTTCGTCTGATCTTTGAGGAAATGTTAAATGAGTGAAACCAAACACTGTCGCCTCTTGATACTGGGTTCCGGACCTGCCGGTTATACTGCGGCAGTCTACGCAGCGAGGGCCAATTTGAAACCGGTACTGATCACAGGGTTAGAACAAGGCGGACAGCTCACCACCACTACCGAAGTGGACAACTGGCCAGGCGACAATGCCGGAGTACAAGGCCCCGAACTCATGGAACGCATGCGCTTGCATGCCGAGCGCTTTAACACTGAGATTATTTTCGACCTGATCACCTCCTGTGATCTATCACAACGGCCTTTTTCACTCACAGGGGACAGCGGCCAATACACTTGCGATGCCCTAATTATAGCCACCGGCGCCTCAGCCATGTATTTGGGACTGGACAGTGAAGAGGCATTCAAAGGACGTGGGGTTTCCGGTTGCGCCACCTGTGATGGGTTTTTCTACCGCAATAAGCCGGTTGCCGTGATCGGTGGTGGTAACACGGCAGTGGAAGAAGCGTTGTATTTATCCAATATCGCATCACAAGTCACCGTCGTACACCGACGCGATCATTTTACTTCAGAGAAAATACTCATCGATCAGATCATGGAAAAAGCCAACAACGGCAACATCACGATTGAATGGAACCACACACTGGATGAAGTGCTGGGTGATGCCGGCGGTGTTACGGGAATGCGCATCAAAAACCAGCAGGGCCAAACCAAGGATATCGGCGTAGACGGTGTTTTTATCGCTATCGGCCACAAACCCAACACGGCCATCTTTGAAGGTCAGTTGGAGATGGAAAACGGTTATCTCAAGGTGAACAGTGGCCGCGAAGGTAATGCCACAGCCACCAGTATTCCCGGTATCTTCGCAGCCGGTGACGTTGCCGACCATATTTATCGGCAGGCAGTCACCTCGGCCGGAACCGGTTGCATGGCTGCTCTGGATGCTGAGCGTTACCTCGATAATCTTTAACAATCCAGCCGGACCTGCACAGCGGATCCGGCCGCTTAACTGAGCCTTGCAGATCGTGCATTCAATCCACGACGTATGAGCACCGAGATTCTCCATAGCATTAAAGACATTGATGCCCATCGTTGGGATCAAATGCTGGGAGACAACAACACGCCATTTATGCGTCACGCCTTTCTCCTGGCCCTGGAGAACCACAGTTGCGAACCCTTTGGCTGGTTCCCGCGTCACGTGATTCATAAGGACGAGGATCGCATACTCGCAGCCATGCCCATGTACGTCAAAAACAATTCCTATGGCGAATTCGTTTTTGACTGGTCCTGGGCCGATGCTTACGAACGCAGCGGCCTCGCCTATTACCCTAAATTGGTCAGTGCGGTACCTTACACACCTATCACCGGACCACGACTATTGATAGACCCGTCCGTACCACAGATCGAAGCCAAAAAAATTGTTAAGCAAATAATCAACGGCACACTGGAATATGCTCTATCGGAAAACATTTCTTCCCTGCACGTCTTATTTCCAGAAGCATCAATGGCACGGCAACTGGAATCCATAGGGCTTCTACCGCGCATCGCCTGCCAGTTCCATTGGCATAATCGTCAACCCCGGGTCTATGCGGACTTTGACGATTTCCTGCAACAACTCAGTTCACGCAAGCGCAAGAACATTGTGCGGGAACGTAAAACCGTGCAACAAACCCCATTGCAGCTTCGAATCAGCAACGGTGAACAAAGCACTGAAGAACAATGGCAGCAGTTCCACCGCCACTATAGCTCCACATTTTATCGTCTGGGTGGATACCCCACGCTGTCCCTGGAGTTTTTCCAGGAAATTGCGCAAACCCTTCCCCAGGAAACTTTATTGTTTCAGGCCTATGACGGTAATCGAATCATTGCCAGCGCGTTTTGTATGCGCGATCGGCAACATCTTTATGGACGCCACTGGGGTTGTGATGAAGCGTACAATAACCTGCATTTTGAACTTTGCTATTATCAGGGTATTGAGTACTGTATTAGAGAGCAACTGCTGCGATTTGAGCCCGGCGCCCAAGGGGAACACAAAATCAGTCGCGGATTTTTACCCACACTGACCCATTCTGCGCACTGGATCGCCCATCCGGAATTCCGACAGATCATCGCCGCCTTTCTGGAACGGGAACAAAAAGGTATCCGGCACTATCGCGACAGTCTCATCGCCCATTCTCCTTACAAACAGGCCAACTGATGCGAGGACAAGCCCCATTTTGGATCGACCCCAATGACTCTAGCTTCCGCTTTCCTCATGCCGAGCTGGCATTAAGTGAGCCGGATGGCTTGCTGGCTGTCGGTGGTTCATTGCACCCGCAACGTCTGCTGTCGGCTTATCCCAATGGTATTTTTCCCTGGTACAATAAAGATCAACCCATTCTATGGTGGTCCCCGGACCCCCGCGCCGTTTTATACCCGCAGCATCTCAAGGTTTCCAGAAGTCTGCGTAAAGTAATTAAAAAAGCAAAGTTTCATGTAACAGCTGACCGTGAATTTGAACAGGTCATGGTGCAATGTGCGCAACCTCGAGGAACGGAACCCGGCACTTGGATTACGCCGGAAATGCTGTACGCCTATTTGCAACTGCACCAAATGGGTTATGCCCACTCAATCGAATGTTGGCACGAAGAAAAATTAGTCGGTGGATTATACGGTATTGCCATTGGCAAGGTTTTTTTCGGGGAATCCATGTTCAGCCGCATGGACAATGCCTCCAAAGTGGCTCTGTATCATTTAACTCAATACTTGATCGACAGAGATTTTCAACTCATCGATTGCCAGGTCAGTTCCCCTCACCTCATGAGCCTGGGGTCTGAACTCATACCGAGACAGCAATTTCTGCAACATCTGGATCAGTTTTGTAGCGCCCCTACCCATGCGCGGACCTGGCAGGCCGATCTATTGGATTGTAACCTCGACGACAACCATGGTTAATCTGTTAAACCTGTATCAAAGTGACATACACCCCTGCAGCTATCTGGCAGATCGTGATGCGATCACTGTTTTTACCGATCCGAATGTACCCATGAACACCAAATTGTACGAGCATTTGTTAACCTTGGGTTTTCGCCGTAGCGGCAATTATATCTACACACCCAAATGCCCGTCTTGTAGCGATTGTATCTCAGTACGTGTGCCGGCAGCAGCATTTTGCTTTAGCCGCAACCACAAACGCACTTTAAGTAAAAATTCGGATCTGCATATCATTCGCACACCGGCCCGGTTCAATCAAGAACAGTTTGAACTCTATTGTGAATACGTCAGTGCTCGCCACGAAGGCGGTGGAATGGAAAACCCTTCGGAACAGGAATATGAGAATTTCTTAAGCAGCCGATGGTGTAACACCGGATTTTACGAGTTCAGGCAAGATAGGCAACTATTGGCCGTTGCTGTGGTGGATGAACTGGAACAATCCCTTTCCGCTGTGTATACCTTTTTCAAACCGCAACAGCAGCAACGCAGTCTGGGACATTTAGCTATTTTGCACATAATCAAAATGGCGCAACAACTGAATAAACCTTGGGTATATTTAGGCTATTACATTTCTGATTGCGACAAAATGCGCTACAAAAGCCGTTATCAACCTTTACAGGGCTACCAGGATGGCCGCTGGGGAACACTACTGAGAAATTAATCCGACCTTACGTAATTATACGTAAACCATTGAATTCACAATCTGTTTTCTAATGTAAAACTTTTGTACCGCTCCCGCCCCTCTATTAAGAAAAAACTACCCCAGACGATACAAAGCTTAGAGCACCGCCATCACAGCGGCGCAATAACGCAAGGGGTAATAATAACTATGTTGAGCACTATATATTCGGTAGCGAAAGAGTTCGAAGCGGAACACGGTTATAGCCCTAACTTGGTATATATGAACTATGCGCATCTGGAATGCCTCAAACAACAGCTTGAGGACCCGCGTGACTTCAATGCCATATTAGTATTTCTGGGAATGGAATTGATCCTGGAGCCTAACATCAACTCACCCTATGTGGGTTGGGCCCATGCACCGTGGAAAGAAGCCGTTTACGTATAACCCCCCAGTTGTAACAACCTTTGGCTTTTGCCAGAAACTAGACTCTCCGGCAAAAGCCTCTCTCGGCTCTCGACAATCCCTGCTTTACCTATCCTTGGGCTCTTACCTCTGCAATACTTTGTGCAATCGCCTCCGACTTGTACCAGGCACTTCGTCCCCGGCAAAATATTTGAATTTTTCTCTGGTATTTAAACAATAAGTAGCTATACTGTCTGCGTTTTGGCGTATCAGGCGGATTTGTAAAGGATTTGCCTGCATTCTATCCATACTAATTGTATGGGAAATCAAACAGGTTTACACTTATCATTTATGGCAAAAGAAGAGCACATTGAAATGGAAGGCAAGGTGGTTGAAACCCTGCCCAATACCATGTTTAGAGTGGAACTGGAAAACGGCCATGTGGTTACAGCCCATATTTCCGGTAAAATGCGAAAAAACTACATTCGCATCCTCACTGGAGACAGCGTTAAAGTTCAGCTGACCCCCTACGACCTCAGTAAAGGCCGTATCGTATTCCGAGTGCGTTAATCCCTCTCAAAGCATTTCAAGACGTTTTACATCGAATCCAAAGAAGTTTGATGCTTTACGGTAGACGGATGGTAATCCGACAAGCAATCTTGTGTGGATTCCACTCTGATTTTGCTAGACATAAAAATGCCCGAGAGCGGCAACTCTCGGGCACAGTTTTTATCACTTGTATGCGGAGTGCTTAGTTGACGGTAACCAATTGTTCTATCCTGAAAACCAATTGATTATCCTCGACGGTCACTTCGCAGTCACCACCGTTAACCAATCGACCAAACAACAACTCTTCCGCCAGCGGTTTCTTAATGTTTTCTTTGATCACTCTGGCCATGGGACGCGCACCCATTTTTTCGTCATAGCCATGTTCTGCCAACCACAGCCGGGCTTCGTCATCCACATGTAAGGTAACCTTCTTCTCTGCCAATTGAGTTTCCAGCTCATACAGGAACTTGTCCACAACATGACAGATAGTGGAGCTGTCCAAGGATTTAAACTGAACAATGGCATCAAGACGGTTACGAAATTCCGGCGAAAACGTCTTTTTAATCACCTCGGAACCATCGGTGGTGTGATCCTGATGCATAAAACCAATGGATGGCCGCGCAATCTGCTCGGCACCGGCATTGGTGGTCATCACCAGAACCGTATTGCGAAAATCCGCTTTTCGTCCATTGGTATCCGTCAACGTACCATGGTCCATGACTTGTAACAGCAGATTGAAAACGTCCGGATGGGCCTTCTCAATTTCATCCAGCAACACTACAGCATGAGGGTGCTTGTTGATCTCTTCGGTCAATAAACCGCCTTGATCGTAACCCACATAACCGGGAGGTGCACCGATCAAGCGGGAAACCGTATGGCGCTCCATGTATTCGGACATATCAAAACGAATCAATTCTATACCCAGAATCTTGGCCAATTGCCGGGTCACTTCGGTTTTTCCAACACCGGTAGGACCGGCAAACAAAAAGGAACCAATGGGTTTTTGCTCTGTACCCAAACCGGCTCGAGACATTTTAATGGCTGTCGCCAGATTAGTGATGGCATCATCTTGACCATACACTACCAATTTCAAATCCCGCTCCAAGTTACGTAGACCTTCCTTATCGCTGCTGGATACCTGCTTAGGAGGAATACGGGCTATCTTGGCTACGACGGACTCAATATCCTTACAACCAATCGTTTTCTTGCGCTTGGACGGCGGCAGCAAACGTTGAGTGGCACCGGCTTCGTCTATAACATCAATGGCCTTATCCGGCAAATGGCGCTCGTTGATATAGCGGTCTGACAATTCCACCGCTGATTTCAACGCCTGTCGGGTAAATTTAATGTCATGGTATTCTTCAAAGCGGGATTTCAAACCTTCCAGAATTTGTATTGCTTCCGGTACAGTGGGCTCAGGAACGTCGATTTTCTGGAAGCGCCGTGCTAAAGCCCGATCTTTTTCGAAAATACCACGATATTCCTGATAGGTGGTGGAACCGATACACTTCAGATCCCCCGACGCCAATACCGGTTTGATCAAATTGGAAGCATCCATCGCACCACCGGATGCGGCCCCGGCACCAATGATGGTGTGAATCTCATCGATGAACAAAATAGCACCCGGTTGTTTACGCAATTGGGACAACACGGATTTCAGACGCTTTTCAAAATCACCGCGATATTTCGTTCCGGCCAACAGGGCTCCCAAATCCAGGGAATACACCACACCGTTAGACAACACCGGCGGTACTTCACCATCCACGATTTGCTTGGCCAAACCTTCGGCTAAAGCGGTTTTACCCACGCCGGCTTCCCCCACAAACAAGGGATTGTTTTTACGACGACGACAGAGCACCTGTAAAGTACGTTCTATTTCCTGTTTACGACCAATTAAGGGATCGATCTTCCCTTCCATTGCCAGACGATTCAAATTGATAGCAAAACTTTCCAGAGGTGATTTGGAGGTATTCTCCGCATCGGATTCCTCTTCCTGGGTCGGTGCCACCGGATCACTTTCGTGATCGTCTTCAATTTTAGAAATTCCGTGAGCGATGTAATTGACCACATCGAGACGGGCCACACTTTGTTTGCTCAACAAATAAACAGCTTGTGATTCTTGTTCACTGAAAATGGCCACCAAAACATTGGCGCCTGTCACTTCCTTGTTGCCGGACGACTGTACCTGAAACACCGCACGTTGTAAGACCCGCTGAAACCCAAGGGTGGGTTCAATTTCCCTTTCATCCTCTTCCGGTAATATAGGAGTGGTTTCATCAAGAAACCGGGTGATTTCATCGTGCAGCACATCGATATCCGCACCGCAGGCACGTAAAGCGTTACTGCTGGTGGGATTATCCAATAAGGCTAACAATAAGTGCTCAACGGTCATGAATTCATGCCGTTTGTCACGTGCTTGTTTAAACGCACGATTGAGTGTGAGCTCCAGTTCCTCGCTTAACATAACCTACCTCTTACTTTCACTGTCTTTTAGACGTTCTAGTACAAGGAGTGTGCCATGAAATCACCTAAACCGTTTCCATGGTGCATAAAAGTGGATGTTTGTTACTTCTGGAGTACTCATTCACTTGTGCCACCTTAGTTTCAGCGATTTCCTTTACATAAACTCCACACAATCCCTTACCCTGAGTGTGTACATGCAACATAATCCGGGTGGCTTTGTCACGATCCATCCGGAAAAACTTCTCCAATACATGAACAACAAACTCCATGGGAGTAAAATCGTCATTTAGCAGCAAAACTTGATACATGGGTGGCGGTTTTAACTTGGGACGCGCCTCCTGTACGACTAAGCCGTCGTCCCCAAGAGTTTCCTCACCGGAATGAACGGGTATCAGTTTAGTCAAGATAAACTCCATAACATCATAATTTTTACCGAACTCTTTGTATAAAAAATATGATACTGAAACCACCATTTCAAGCCGGTAAAAAACTGCTTGAATAAGTTCACAGTTTTATACAAAGTTTAAACTATTAATCATTTATAAAACTAATCACCATTTTACAATGTCAGAATTTACAATTTTGACACTACTCGCCGTTTAAGATTTGACTCTTTGACGAGAATCCGACAACTCATAAGGTCATTGGTGAACTGCCCCCTACATATTATCAATAATCGCCTTGGCAAATCCTGAGCAACTCACCAGGGTAGCACCGCTCATTAAACGCTCAAGATCATATGTCACTGTTTTGGCGGATATGGCGCCTGACAAACCTTTGACAATCAAATCGGCCGCTTCTATCCACCCCAGGTGTCGCAACATCATTTCTGCTGATAAAATGACCGAACCGGGATTGACCTTATCCTGACCGGCGTACTTGGGAGCCGTGCCATGAGTGGCTTCGAACATGGCTACCGTATCAGACAGATTAGCACCGGGAGCAATGCCAATGCCACCTACTTGGGCTGCCAAGGCATCCGAAATATAGTCGCCGTTCAAATTCAAGGTAGCGACCACACTGTACTCGTCTGGACGTAATAAAATCTGCTGTAAAAACGCATCCGCGATAACATCCTTGATCACAATTTCATTGCCCGTTTTCGGATTTTTAAAACGACACCAAGGACCACCATCAATCTCTACCGCATTAAACTCTTTCTTCGCCAATTCATAACCGTAATTCTTAAATGCCCCTTCGGTAAACTTCATAATGTTACCTTTGTGCACCAAAGTGACGGAGGAACGATCATTGTCTATGGCATATTGAATGGCTTTACGAACCAGACGTTCCGTGCCCTCGCGCGAGACGGGCTTGATTCCGATACCGGAAGTCTCGGGAAAACGTATCTTGTCCACACCCATTTCATCCTGCAGAAACTGAATAACCCTTTGCACCTCAGGAGTACCGGCCGCCCACTCAATACCTGCATAAATGTCTTCTGAGTTCTCACGAAATATAACCATGTCGGTCTTTTCCGGCTCTTTAACGGGGGTAGGGGTACCGTCATAATAACGCACCGGTCGAAGACACACATACAAGTCTAAAAGTTGACGCAGCGCCACGTTTAAAGACCGCATACCGCCACCTACCGGAGTGGTCAGAGGGCCTTTAATGGATACGGCATAATCCTTAACAGCTTCCAGCGTTTCTTCGGGCAACCAGGTATCGCCGCCATAAGTCTTCACTGCTTTTTCGCCGGCATACACTTCCATCCAAGCGATAGCACGTTCGCTACCATAGGCCTTCTCAACAGCAGCATCCACAACCGTACGCATCGCCGGAGTCACATCCACACCGATACCGTCACCCTCAATAAAAGGAATAATGGGACGGGCGGGAACACTTAAAGAATGATCCGCGTTAACGCTTATTTTTTCACCATCGGTAGGGATTTTGATTTTATCGAAGGCCATGTGAACTCCAACTGGTTGATAATAATTATTTCAGGAGGATGTATATTAGCATTTTATTGAATAGACGGGTATGGGGGAGTGTAATTTATTGTTTTTATTTTATTTTATCATGATCGGGCCGAGTTCTTTTGCCTCTAAAACCAGACCTCAACATGAATTACAATGGCAAGGCCTGCATCTTTCCCGAATACTTCAGCGGAATTTTTCCATCGGCCCCCGGACGGCCCATGGCATTGATGGCGGAATTCAAATCCGTTTTCAACGGGTCACGCACACGAACACTGCCATTAAGATTGTACTTACCTTCGGTATCAAGATTAAGCAATCCCTGAGCCTCTAAGGGACCGCCTTTATCACTGAGCACACCTTTGATGCCATTTTCATCGGGCTTGACTTCAATTTCCAAGGTACCCAATTGCAGCGGTTTAAATAGGGCAATCTCCGCATTCTGCCAAATAGCATTACCTTCGGCGGAGACAATAAAACCGTCTTCGATTTGCAACTCTTGCAGATTGAGCCGCACAACACCTGCAGGGCTCAAGGATTGCAAACCCAACATGGGAGCCACGTCTTTTAGGTATAAACCTGCTTGAACATCCTGCAGAGAAACCCCCCCAAACAGGCTTTTGGCAATGGCGCCTTTGCCCTGCCCTTCCTTTAAACCAAAATCCAGATACAGTTTCAACTTACCCGTTAACAGACTAAAAAAGGAAAAATCCCATTGCACCCGCTGCAACTGTACCCGTTGTATTCTGACTTGCCCGGCTTTTCCGTTCCACAAACTGCCGTGTACATCCTGTAATTCAACGGGTACGGATTTACCTAGATATTCCTTCCAATAACCGTATGCGGTGCCGGCAGGCAAACCGGCGATGACAAAAAAGAAAAAACTCACCACCCCGATAATGATATATTTGTACGTTTTCATCCAAGTCCTATTGCGTTGCTGCCTGGAATACAAATCGGGCTGATATTAAGCCCGCTTGTTCTTCTTTTTCAATTGAAACCGACTCAATTTCCACGTTGTAGCTGCGCTTCAAACTTTCCGCCCAGCGAATTACGTCGTTGAAATTGGCATTCTCCAACCACACCCTGGCTTTGTTCTCACCGTCAGGCTTTACCCGTTTAACGGAGTTGCCCAGTTGACTGGATTTGGCGCTACGGTCGATGATTCCCAGCAAAGACTGGCCCGGTTGTATCCGCCCAAGCGGCGCGCTACCGGCCTTGAGCACTCTGACTTTGGATGCCTGTTCCTGCATCCAGGTGAGGTCCCGACGCATTTGCTCGGCTTGTTGTTCCAACTTCGCTTTACCACCCACAATGGGATCCCACACCATAGCATACAGGAGCAACAACACCACACTGACGACGCCGCCAACAAGAATTTGCCGTTCCCTTTGCTCTTTGCTGTTAAACCACTGGGTAATCTGTTCGATGTATTGATCCATGACTCATTCCGACCGTTAAATACTTTTTTAGACCGCTATGAACTTTGTTTTAATTGTAAACGGCTTTCCACTTTCTGGTCCCGCGATGATGCAGAGACGATGTCCACTTCCAGTTTTGCTTCATTAATCAGCCGGGCTTTCAATTTATCCAGGGACTCCAAATCGGCGATGTGAATATCCACATCCAGTTTACCGCCGTCAAAACGTATGCTGTTTAATGTGACCGACTGAGTCTCATTGAAAATCTTGCCGGCCTGGGACAACAAGGAAAACAGACTGACGTTAGTGACACTGCCCTGTTGTAATTGACGCAAGCCTTTTTCCATTTGTAACTTGGGATCTACGATAGATCTCGTTTCGGGAAAAGCTTGTTTAAAAACCTGCGTAATCTGATTTCTCAGTTCCTGCTCCTCACTGGCCAACTGTCGATACTCGCTGACAAACAAGCCGCTCTGCAATAACATCCAAGCTGCCAGCACCGCTGCGGCGGCGCGCCAGGGACGCAGCATTTTGCCCAATTGCTCACTACGGCTGTACTCCCCTTGGAGTAAATTGGTAACACGGCCATCCTCATACTGTTGCGCCAATACAGAAAGATGCGATTGCTCACTGGGAGTAAAATCAAAGGCGATATCGTGTTTTTTACAAAATTCTTTTAGCTCTTGCAACACTTCCTGGGCAATAGCGTTACCGTTATGAACCCCCGCGGGCTGATCGATCGTAGGTTCCGATCCATCCACCAAAATGGCGTCATCCAGACTAATCAAGGTTTGACGGTTGGATTGGTCCTCAGTTAAAACCAAACTGAGCTTTTCGGGTCGTTGTTCGTCATCTAAGGCTTCGTACTGCCCGGCAAGAAAATGAGGCAGGTTTTCCAGATCCAGCGTCAACGCTTTTTGTTCATCCAAGCGCAATGATATTCTGAGCTCCCCCAAATCCCCTGTGTCCGCCACCACACTCCAGTTACCTTCCTCATAAGGCAACAGTTCCGCCTCGCTGCAAATCACATCCGGATGCAACCCGGCTTGCTTGAACTTCCGTAACCAGCTCTCCAGTACAGTGCGCTCCAAAACGGCGCACGAAATCGTTCCAGTCGCAGTACGTCGGCCGGTGGCAAAATGCAGCAAGTCCAGATCGCTTACCAACTGCTCTTCCATTGCAAAGGGCAATGCTTTGGTCAAGCGTTGCTTGTTCATCACGGGTAAAGCCACATCCGTGAGTAGAATATCAAACCCTGACACCAGCACAATGACCTTACAAGCAGTGGCATGATTGGACGCCGTGGCCGCATCACCATAAAACAGCGGTCCGGGCATTTGCCCCGGTTCCTGTACCACCCAGGCCAGACGGCTCTGACCCTCGGCAGCAAAATTAGAAGGTATTTTTATGAAAATCTTGCGTTTCATTTACAGAGTTCCCAAACCACGACGTAAGGTGGTAACTTTATTTTGATCCCGTTTGACCAGGCTCATCAAGGTCATTTCCATCCGACCGATTTTTGCCTGAGATTGTACCAGATAGTACTTGCTGCCTGTACTCAATAGCTTCTTTAAGGCTTCGATATCCTGTTTATGGACATCCTGTAATGCGCCAGTGGGATTGGTATCAGGGTTTTTCAGCTTATTTTGCAATTGCCCGTTCAACTCGTCCAGAAGCACCGTAAGATCCTTCAAGCCTTTGAAATCTTTTGCTTCCTCATCTCTTTTCGTAATTACTTTGGCTACAATATCCTGCGCCATGGTTTGGTCCACATCCGTCACAGCCAGCACCATACTGGTCAGCAGCACTTGACTGGCAGAGTTTATGTTAATCGTTGCATCTCCAGGCAGAGCATTCACCAGTGGCGGGCCGGACTTGGGAAACATTGCGGCATAGTCATTACGGAGATTAGCCGCATCTTCGGACATGCGCAAAATCAACATTAATTCACTGACACTGCTCACCGGCCGGTTAGCGGCTCGAAATGGATGACGTTGCAAGTTCTGATAATCCGTATCCTCAGCACCGTTACCTCCCACACCCAGTGTTACATCACTGTTATTATCCAACCAATCCACCAGCAGGTTAGCCACGCCGGGATTGTTTTCAAAAATCTGTTCCGATAACTGCTGAAATACTTTTACATGAAATGGCGACTTCGCACCGGTGGCATCCACCAAAGTATTTATGGGAAAACCGGAACTGGCGTCGGTTATAAAACCGCTAATGCTGCCACCTTCAACCGGAATGGGTGGCAAAGGTGTGGCCCAGTCTTCCGCTCCATGGTCCACTTGCATATCCGTGTCCTTCAACAAAAATTGGGACGCCCATTGTTCGCCCCCCAGGGTATACAGATAAGCCTGGTCTGCGTGTACCAAGTTCTCCGTACGGCGCATATTGAGTTGTTGTTTGTTGTGAATCGCTACGGCCGCAATAGTAGCCAGGGCCACCACCAAAATGGCGGTAATCAAAGCCACTCCCTGCTGCCGCAGGCGAATTGATTTTCCCATCATGCACCGGGAACCCGAAACCAGCGCTCCATCTTACCGAAACTCTTGGTTTCCAATTGCACCGCTACCCCAGCCGGTGCAGTCCAGGGCATTTTTGCTCCGGTTTGCGGATTAATGGCCGTATCCGGAGGCCAGGAGCTATGCCATTTCTGTTTGCTATCCAAGTAGCGAAATTCCAGAGATTTCACATCTTCCAGCAACACCATGTCATAGCGCTCGCTATCCTGAGTTCTATCCAGGACATACCAAATACTGCGTATTAGCTGCTCATCCTTGAGGGTATAGGCCACTCGTTGCATACTGCTTCTGGGAGTGGCGTTGGGATTGGGATTTAGCCAACCGGTTCGAGTCAAGCTCAACAGGTACTCTCCCAGCTGATTCCCTACTAAGGCATCGGCCTCAACACTCAACTCGTCGCGAATGCCCCGATCGATGGTTTGTTCAATATCCCGACCCAACCAGGTAAATGCGCTCTGCAGGCGGGTCAGCCGTTCTGCAAACTCCTGCGTACGCTGGCTCTGATCCAAGACATTATTCAATCCGGCATAGGCCATTGCCGCCATGAGCGAAAAAATCATGACGGCAATAAGCAGCTCCAACAAAGTGAAACCGCGATTACTGTTGAGAGATTTCCCGAAATCTTCACCCAGACTCATGTCGGCCGCCCCACAAACCCGGTCAGGCTGGTGACACTGTTTTCATCATCCTCTTTGAGTTTGACGCGGATTATCACTTTTCGAACGGTTTTATCTTCCGTGTTTTGCACATCCATTTCCCAAAACCATTCATGCTCAGCCATCACCATACTACCCCGGGTAGAGCGCGGCGAAGGCCACTGACGCATCATCTGTATTTCCGCCATTTTGTTCATCGCCACCCAATGGGCAAAGGTTTTTTCCTGCAAAAATCCATAATTACGCACTGTGGCGGACACGGTGGTGATTATCGCGGCTAAGGCAACGGCGATAATAGTCAAGGCGATAAGCACCTCAACCAAAGTAAATCCCTTGCTCCGCCTTTGCTGTGAAATTCTAGACATCGGAACCGTCCTCAGCTCCGGGGGCAACCAAACGCACTTGCCCCAAAAAGTTAGCCCGTACCGTATAGGGCTCGGTATCAAAAAACTTCAATTTCAGCGTAAACTCGGTCATTTCACCGCTGGAAAAAACATAAACCCGAGGCGGGTTTTTATCGTCCTCAAAGGAGGCCGGTTCCCCCTGATACTCCAGTTCCAAGCGCAACTCATCGGGAAAATCACGTTTTCGAAACACCGAGTCCTTAATGGGCACCAGTTTATCGCCTTCGATTTTGGCGAACTCATAACCGCTCTTGCGAATCAACATCGCCATGGAACTGCCTTGCAACACCGCTTCCTCACTGGCGAGACCCAACAAATAGTAAATACGCTTGGCCTCCTCTTCGACAGTACGGTCGCCGTGTTGCCCCACGGATAAACTGGCAAAGGTGATAATAATGCTGATAACCAGAACCACCACCAACATTTCGATAAGCGTAAAACCGCGGTTCTTAACGCTGTAACTCTTAAAAGGATTTTTGGAACCATGGCTCGTAAAACCATGACTTATAAAACCATGACTTATAAAACCATGACTTATAAAACCATGGCCCTTAAAATCATAGCACCTGAGTTTGGAGACTGGTCTGTTCATACAAGGATGGCGTACGTCACCAGCGGATGACGGCGGCTTGATCAGGAATTCAGATCCCAATTACCGACATCGGCATTGGGCCCTTCGCCACCCTGCTGCCCGTCAGCACCGTAGGAGAAAATATCGATTTCGCCTTTAACACCCTGATCAGAATACTGATATTGACCACCCCAGGGATCTTTGGGAAGGCGATCCATATATTGTTTCCAGTTTTTGGGCTCCGGAGTCCCGCCGGGTTTTTGTACCAACGCTTGCAGCCCTTGGTCCGCTGAGGGATAGACAAAATTATCCAATTTGTACATTTTTAAAGCACTTTCAATGGCCCGAATATCCTGTTGTGCCTTAACTCGACGCGCTTCGTCGGGGCGGTCCATGACTTTGGGCACTACAATGGCTGCCAAAATCCCCAGGATAATGACCACCACCATGACTTCAATCAAAGTAAAACCCTGCGACAACCGCAGCTTTGAATTTCCAATGGGTTTTTGCATGTTCACATCACTCTCCAAATTATATTGTTTTTCAATTAGTTATATTTCACGATTCAGGCGGCACTCCGCTCGCCATCATAGCAGTGTGCGCAATGGCAAACCACGGAACAATTTCACAACCAGTACGGTTCAACCCAAAACCACACCTTATACGCACTCAACTTGCAACGAGCATCCAACACTATATCAGCACAAACAAACACGTTAGACTGTCGGCAAATCCTGTTCCAACAGGCAACATTTCATATTAATCAAACCAGTTGAATGCAAACAGTAAGATATTATATCACTCCCATTACCCTTGCGTTGATTGTGACCTTAATCGCGGCTATTGGTTCAGAGCTGCAGCTGGGCCTACGTTACGACCGTGAAGCGATTCTGGACGGTCAATGGTGGCGTCTGATCAGCGCTCACTTAGCTCACCTGGGCTGGTCGCATTTATTCATGAACTTGCTGGGCTTAGGCCTGATCTGGGCCTTGTTTGGCGCCCACTATCCCAATCGAGTCTGGATCTTAGCATTTCTGCTGGGTTCATTGGGCGTCAGCGCAATGTTGCTGTGGCTCAACCCGGAACTGCATTGGTATGTCGGCCTCTCAGGCGTTCTGCATACCTTTTTTATACTGGGTTGTTTAGCCGATATAGAGAAATCCCGCTGGGGCGGTACCGGGCTGTTGCTGGCCGTATGCGCCAAATTGGCTTACGAGCAGTTTAGCGGTCCTCTGCCCGGCTCCGAGGCCAGTGCCGGGGGTAAGGTGATCGTGGATTCGCATTTGTATGGGGCAATATGGGGGGGGGTGGTTTACTTAGGAGTTTATTTGTGGGGAAAATTGAGGGAGCGATTTTTTGGGGGGGGTTAGCTTTTTTGGGTTTGGTTCTTTTAACGAAATCAGTTTTAGTCAATTAGATTGAATCTTTTTTAAATATGTTTGCCGGGTCCCGCCCCGGCGGGCGGCTTTTTTTGGGTACTTTTTTTGGCCGAGCAAAAAAAGTACCTCGCCCGCCGGGGCGAGTTCCCGGCAACCATATGTAAAAAAGATTCAATCCAGTTAACTAGAACAGATACCGTTAAAAGAACCAACCAAAACAATAACGCGTCTCACCTCCGATGCTTATGCTCCTTATGCCTTCGATTATTCTCTTCGCGTTCCCTGCGATCGGCATCATGGTCTTTATCGTAACGCTTACTGCGGTATTTCTTATGGTGCTCACCATACCTCTTATGCGGATGCGGCCCCAGCTGCAAAATCACCCGGTCGTGTGAGTTAAGAACAAAGCCCGGCGGTAATACATCCACCTGAACCCAGACATTACCGCGACGGTAATGGTAATACCCGGTCACCACATCGAAATAAACCCCAACACTGGGATAAAAATGATAATCGTGCAATTCATGCGGCAGCGGTGGCCGTGGAATGGGATCTACCACGCATGCCGGTGCCCCAAAAACCAGGACCAGCGCGAGTAGACAAAGTCGAAACGGATTCATGATACACCTCGGGGAAGAGTGCTTGGGGACTACAAAAACCATAGCGCGATTTGGCTTAAAACACACTGACCTCGGTCAGTGATCAGGTGGTTTTAAAGAGACGGAGAGAGAGAAGAGAGAGAAGAAAGAATAGAGAGCAAAAAAATAGACTAAGCCAAACGTGCCGCTGTATCTCGAATCAATTGATAATCCACATCCCCGTGACAACACAAAACTATACGTATTTGCTCCACATAGGGTTTTAGTGTGTCCAAAGCGATTTTACAGGCCTCGGCTTTGGGGTATCCGTAAACACCGGTGCTGATGGCAGGAAAGGCTATGGACGCTAAGGAATGCTGCAGCGCCAAAGCGATACTATTGCGGTAACAGGATGCCAACGATTCCGCTTCTCCCTGGCCGCCACCATGCCATATGGGACCGACCGTGTGTATCACCCAGCGTGCCGGCAATTTAAATCCGGGAGTTATTTTGGCTTGACCGGTTTTACAGCCGTTTAAAGGGCGACAGGCCGCCAACAACTCCGACCCGGCAGCACGGTGAATCGCTCCGTCCACACCGCCGCCTCCCAACAGACTGGAATTAGCTGCGTTGACAATGGCATCCACATCCAGGCGGGTGATATCACCCTGGATGACCTCCAACATTATTTTACGACTCTAAGTTTAGGCTGTTTCGGCTTTGGATCATCATCGGGAGTGGTGGGCGGAGTGGGTTCTTCCTCTTCCGTAAACACCATACCACGCCCGTTTTCCTTGGAATAAATGGCCAGAATGGCAACCACCGGAGTGGTCACTTGCATCGCCTTACCACTGAACCGTGCATTAAACACCACAGCATCATTACCCATATCCAAACCGACCACGGCCGAGGGCGAGACATTGAGGATAATTTTTCCGTTGGAAATGTGTTCTGCAGGGACGTGCACATTTTCTGCTGTGGCATCCACCAGCAGGTACGGTGTCATTTCATTATCCACAATCCATTGGTAAATCGCCCTTAGTAGATAAGGACGACTACTGGTCATTTTCTTCTCAGAACTCATGCTTCGAAAAAAACACCGGTTACAAATGCATTTCGTTTTCGACTTCGCTCAAGCTGGCCTTAAAGGAATCCATCTCAAACAAACGTTTGGCATAGTCCAATACCGGTTTGGCACTACCGGGCAGCTCAATTCCATATTTGGGTAAGCGCCATAATATAGGACCAACCACGCAATCCATTAAAGAAAATTCACTACTCATGAAAAACGGTTTTTGTTGGAAAATCGGCGCGACCACAGTCAGGCCTTCAGCCAATTCCTTGCGGGACTTCGCCGGATCCGGATTGTTCGGGTTCTGAATCGCTTCCACCAAGGAATCCCAATCCTTTTGGATTCTACGCAAGGTCATCCGGGTTCTGCCGCGAGACACCGGATCTACCGGCATTAATGGCGGGTGAGGAAAACGTTCATCCAAATATTCCATTATGACGTGAGAGTCGTATAACACCAGATCACGATCTACCAGTGTTGGTACGGCGCCATAGGGACTTAATTCCAACAAGTCTTCCGGCGGGTTAGTAGGATCGACGTAAACTACGTCAAAGTTAATGCCTTTTTCGGCGAGTACAATGCGAACTCTGTGGGAGTGTATATCCGAAGCGTCGGAAAACAGAGTCATGACAGATTTTCTATTGGCGATAACGGCCATCTATCCCTCTCTACGTTAACGGAAAATTTGGAAGTGACCGCGCATTATACATGAAAATTTGAGAATTGCCCCAAATCCATTACAACTATTTGATTAGTATAAAAATAGCAGATTTATTTGATGTCTTTCCAGTATTCTTTTTTGAGGAATACCAGCACAACAAAATACATAGCAAGAAAAATTAACACCCATTTGCCCAATGCTAATCGTGTGTTTTTGGTGGGTTCGCCAACATAAGCCAGAAAATTGACGATATCTCTTACCACCGCATCGTAGTCTTTGGCAGCCAATTGACCTTTTTGTACCAGATTCAGCCCGGCAATCACTTTGTGCTCCACGCCGTCCGGGGTAGTAACACTGCCGTACACGGCTTCCTGTAGTCCTTGCAATTCCCATAATACATGGGGCATAGCCACGTCTTTAAAGACCGCATTATTAACACCCCAGGGACGGGAATCATCGCGGTAAAACGAACGTAAGTAGGTATAAATCCAATCCACTCCTCGTGAACGAGACACCACCGACAAATCGGGAGGCGTTGTGCCAAACCAACGCTTGGCATCGTCGGGCAACAAAGCCACATTCATAGGATCGCCCACCTTCGCCCCGGTGAAAATCATCATGGATGACACTTCATCTTCCGTGAGCTGCAAGTCCTTGGCAATTCGGCTATAGCGCATAAATTGGATGGAGTGACAATTGAAACAGTAATTGGCAAAGTACTGTGCACCGCGACGTAGAGATTCCTTATCCAAAGGATCGATATCCGCTTTATCCAAAGTCAGCTTGGAGGCAGCAAGCGCCATGCCCGGCAATACCAGGAGTAAGGCACCCAACACCACAAAACTCTTATATTGAACACCCATTACTTGGTCACCCTATCCGGTGGTTCCTTGCATTTATCCCAGCGCGAATAGAAGGGCATTAATAGGAAAAAAGCAAAGTACAAAATACTGAATAGCTGCGAGAACCGCGTGGCCAGCGGTGTTGCGGGCACCGTACCCAAGTAGGCCAAGCCAATGAAGCTGACCGTAAAAAGCGCAAGCGCCGTTCTGAAAATCCAACCTTTATAGCGAATCGACTTCACGGGACTGCGATCCAACCAGGGCAACAGGAACAACACCGCGATGGACGCCCCCATACACATGACGCCCAAAAACTTGTCCGGCACTGCCCGTAAGATGGCGTAGAACGGAGTGAAGTACCAAAGTGGCGCGATATGCTCAGGTGTTTTTAACGGATTGGCTGGGACAAAATTGTCTTTTTCCAGGAACCAGCCACCCATTTCCGGCGCGTAAAAAATAACTACGGCAAACAAAAACAAGAAGGCTACTGCTCCCGCCATATCCTTAATGGTGTAGTATGGATGAAACGGAATTCCGTCAATGGGAATGCCTTTTTCATTTTTATGCTTTTTGATTTCAATTCCGTCAGGATTATTAGAGCCCACTTTATGTAACGCGGTTAAATGGAACACCACCAGGATAATCAACACCAGCGGAAAAGCGATCACATGGAAGGCGAAAAATCGATTTAATGTGGCGTCCGCTACCACATAGTCACCACGAATCCATAGAGCCAAATCACTGCCTATGTAAGGTATGGCTCCAAACAGTGAAATAATCACCTGCGCACCCCAAAACGACATTTGCCCCCAAGGTAACAGATATCCCATAAACGCCTCTGCCATTAATAGGGCAAACAGAAACATCCCGAACACCCACAGCAATTCTCTAGGCCCGCGGTATGACCCATACAGCAACGCCCTGAACATGTGCAAATACACCACAATAAAGAAAAAGGAAGCGCCGGAAGAATGAATATATCGTATCAACCATCCCCATTTCACATCTCTCATGATGTACTCCACCGATGCAAAGGCTGTATCGGCGGTGGGCTTGTAATTCATGGTCAGGAAAATACCGGTGAGCAGTTGTATCACCAGCATCATCAACGCCAAAGAACCGAAGAAGTACCAAAAGTTCAGATTCTTCGGTGCGTAATAGTGAGATAAATGATCCCGCCAAAATTGGGTAACGGGAAATCTAGCATCCAGCCATTCACGACTGATTAACCACCAGTTTTGCATTATGCGTGCTCCGGATCCACACCGATTAATAAACGGGTTCCTGTTACAAAACGGTACGGCGGTACCACCAAATTAGAGGGTGCCGGTACCCCGGCATAGACCCGGCCAGCCAGATCATAACGTGAACCGTGGCAGGGACAAAAAAACCCGCCCTTCCAAGCGGCGCCCAAATCAGCGGGAGCCAAATCCGGACGGTAGGTCGGAGCACACCCCAAGTGAGTACAAATCCCGATCATAACCATAAATTCTGGATTTAAAGAACGATGAGGGTTCTTGGTGTAATTGGGTTGCTGAGTCAGTTCATTCGATTGAGGATCGCGCAAATCGGAATCCAGAGTCTTCATACTATCCAGCATGGCTTCACTGCGACGAAGAATCCAGACGGGTTTACCGCGCCATTCCACCGTCATTAGCTGTCCGACTTCCAGTTTACTGATATCAACATCGACCGGGGCACCTGCCGCTTCAGCTTTGGCACTGGGATCCATTGATAGAATGAAAGGAGTGGCAACGTATGCACCACCGACCCCGCCCATAGCGGCCGCGGCGGCCAGCAAAATCCGACGTTTTTTCTTATCGATTTCCTCGCTCATCGCCTATCCAGCCTTTTGTATTCTCAACATAAATTCACTCCCGGCGACCAAAATACAGGTGCAAAGCATAGCAGATTTATACCAATATGCATCCATTAATTTATTAATATTATGATAAGCTAATGCGATTAAAGCTTGGCCTATTCTTTTTCTAAGGAATTACAGTCAATAATTCAACACGTTAGACGTCTTCTCATGGCGCAATAATCTCCGAGCAAATCGATGTAACGAAGTTGCTGCAAAATCTAAAATAAAATTTAAGATTCAACCAAAGATCACCTCTCCCCTGCCGATAAGCAAAAACACAAAGCCCCCTTCATATAAATTGCTGCCGCATGCTTGTTTGCCTAAAACCGAGGGGGCCGACAAATCCACCCAAAATAACAAGAGGACGTTACTATGGCATTGCTACAGTGGTCAGATGATTTGGCGGTCAACATTGAATTTATAGATTCACAACACCGGGAATTGATGAATGGCGTGAATCATTTGCACAGTATGGCAACACAGTCCCCACCGGATCAAGGACGGATCAGCGATGCGCTGTTTCAATTATTGGAGCATGCCATGAACCACTTCATTGCTGAAGAGGAAATGTTTCAGCGTCTGGAGTTTCCTGAATTGCCTGAATACAAATCACACAATGATGCTTTTAATCTTAAAGCACAATCCATTATCCAAGAACTGGGAGACAACCCCACGCTTTGTTCCGATACGCTGGAATACTTAAAAAACTGGCTCACAGAACACATTCTTGCTAAAGACAAATCCTATGCAAAATTCCTGAACCGCAACGGTATAAATTAGTTTTGCTATTCCACGAGACAAAAAAAACCCCGCGATGCGGGGTTTTTGTTACTCAGTCGAGTTGAGTGCTCGGTCAGGCTCTAATAAGACCGTAACGGTTTAATGCCCATTTAACCGAGACATAACCTGCCGCGGCGATAACCACTGTTACTATGATATCCATAATGGAAGTCATGGGAATGTGGTAGAACTTAGGATCCACCGAGCCGGAAATCCAAGTATAACGCTCCAGCCATGTACCCACCAACAATCCGGTGGCAACCATCACGATCACGTAGGGGTTATGACGATTATCGGTCCATGTAGCAAAGGTGACAAAAGGAATAATGAACTTCAGTGCCAGAAAGGTCCACCAAATTGGCGCCAAGTCATTTTGCATCATGGAATGGAAGCGAGTCATTTCCTCCGGTAGACGTCCGTACCACATAATCAAATACTGGGTGAAGTAGAAATACGTCCACAGTATGGTGAAAGCCAGCATCATTTGCGCTAAAAAGTTAAACACAAAAGGCTCTATGGGACGGTTCATTTTTCCGGACCGTTTGAGGAAAAACAGCATGATGGCAAAAAACGCCAGAAAAGCATGAAACATACTCACGAACTGATAGACACCGTAACTGGCGCTGTGCCAGCCGGGAATCATTGTCATTTCAAAATCCCACGCTACCATGGTGCCGTAAAGCACATACACACCCGGTATGGTCAACGCAATATTACGAAACTTGCGATGAACTTCATAGGAGTCAGTGGTGCTGGTCAAATATTGATACTTGATAAACAGTGCGAAGAAACCCGCCACTGCCAAAAAGCCCAAAATTTGTCGCGCCACTAAGAACGTATAATTGTGCCATCCATTGAGATGGTGTTCCCCGCCGCCATCATGATGCCCCAACCATTGAAATGTGTTTTCACCGCCGATCAATAAAACAATCAGCAGAATAAATGCCAAGGGAAACAAGGCGGCCAAAGCCACGGCGTAGTACCGGACTTGAAAGCGCCATTTGCCGTTGACCAAATGAAGGATCGCCGCAAATGTTACACCCGCCAGTGCCAGATACAGCACGACTAAAAAGTTTGTGGTCAATATCGACCAACTACCAAAACCTTCCATTGATCCTCTACCCCTATTTTTCTGAATTTAAATGAACTGCCAAGTACATATCCGGCCCCGTCTATTTTTCCTGCCGCAAGGCATTCTTAAGGTAATTCACCACATGCCAACGCTCTTCCACCGACAAATCGTTGGAGCCGCCTTCTTCGGTAACCACACCATAAGCAGGCATGATCACGCTACCAAAGGTGATAGTGCCCCAGAGTCGGCCATCACTGTACTGCTGGATATAATCCTGGGTTAAATCCGCTGCACCAAGTAACACCCCCGCCGGTGCATCACCCTTACCGGTAAGTCCGTGACACGCCGCACAATAGATACGAAACAGCGTTCGGCCTTTTTTCAGTGAGGCCTCACCGACCGCAATGGGATTAGCCAGCGTTTCTGCTTCATCCCGATTTTTCACCTTGGTAGGTATTCCCATCACCGGAACGGAACGTTTTGGAAATGGCCGCATTTGGCCTTCCTGGGGTTTAATGCTGGGCTGATTCATCATGTCGGTAGACCATGGCCACGCAAACACCACAGACGGCAACATCGCAGCCGCGAAAACAAGACTAAACTTCTTCATTCCAACACCCCTTCACGAATTTCCACCGCCTTATGCTTATTAAACAAATCCTTCAACGGTTGCAGCTTGTCCTCGTCCACTTCCAACAGGACGCCTATCTGATCCAAACTTACATTTTCACTGTAGAGGGGATGACGTTTCTTAAACAAACCCGATAGAAACAGGAATGAAAAGAATGTAATCCACACACCAAAGAAAATCAGCATCTCATACATCAAGACAAAATTGGATGGTAAAGGGATAACCGGTTTCCCTCCCTGAGGCTGAACCAAAAAAGTGGCTTGAGCACCAGAGAGAAAGAAAAACCCAAAGATTAAACCAAACAACGCGCCGAACAGGGTCAGTTTTTGAATATGTACGGGGCGTTCGCCCAATACTTCTTCAATCTCCGGATGTTCAATGGGTGACTTTAAAGTAACGTCATCCACACCGATTCCAGGAACCGCCGCATGGCGTATATCGGAAATTGCTCCAAAAGCCTCTTCGAAGTCACTAAACAAGGCCATTACACTATGCCGTTTCATAATTACGCACCCTCCACACCAGGTTCAGATGGTTTTGCATCACTTGCTCTACGATGCAAACTCTTGGCTGCACCCTCATTTACTAAATGTCTGCGACGGTGATAAACCATTTCTTTCACTTCGTACATGGATACGGAGGGAAATACTTTTACAAACACCAGGAACAACAACCCGAACCAACCAAAGCTTCCAAATACGATAGCCCATTCGACAATACTGCCCCACATAACATCCCACTGATGCGGGTTATGCGACATGGACAGGGTAGGCGCTACAATCATCCACCGCTCAAAAAACATACCTACGTTCAATCCCAGGGATACCACGAACATGGTGGGCATGTGACGTCTCAGTTTTTGTACGGCCAGCGCAAACGGTAAGATGGAACCACAGAAAATCATGGTCCAGAATACCCAGGCATAGGGTCCAACCGCCTTGGCAATCAGCAACTCTTTGTTGTAGATATCATGGCCATACCACACAGAAGCGAACTCCACCAGGTTCAGATAAGTCCAAACCATGGCGATCGCAAAAGTCAGCTTACAGGTTTTTTCCATAATCGCTTTGGTCATATACTCCTCAAAGTGGAAGTAATAACGCAACAATACAAACAAGGTGATAATAGCCGCACAACCGGAATACAAAGCACCGGCCACGAAATACGGTGGGAAGGTAGTCACGTGCCAACCGGGCATGATGGACATGGCGAAGTCGGACGATACGATGGAATGCACCGATACAGCCAGAGGAATCAGGAAACACGCCATCAACATATAGGTTTTACGGAAGTTCCGCCATTGCCGGTCAGTACCGCTCCATCCCAATGACAGGGCTGTATACAATTTTTTCTGCCAGCCTTTAGCGTTATCTCGACAAATAGCCAAATCGGGGATCATACCCACAAACAGGAACAACATAGACGCTGACAAATACGTACTGATTGCAAACGCGTCCCATACCAGTGGGGAGCGAAAATTAGGCCAATGCCCCCTGTCGCTGACATACGGTAACACCCAATACATGTTCCACAAACGACCAATGTGAATAATCGGGAAAAAACCTGCCGTCATGAGTGAAAACGTGGTCATGGCCTCGGCAAACCGATAAATAGGCTTACGCCAGTCGGCATGAATAATATGCAATATAGCCGATAGCAAGGTTCCCGAATGGCTCATACCAATCCAGAATACAAAGGAGGCAATATACATATCCCACATGTGTGGGTTATTTAAGTTCGCCGGCCCCATCCCCACCTGATACTGATAAATTTCCGCTACCACTGCACAGGCCAGCATGGCCAGACACACAGCAACCGATATCCAGTACGCCTTGCGAGGATTCTCCATACTGCGCAGGACATCGGCATTAATCTTTGCCCACGCAATTTGTTCATTTATATCTTTTTCGTTAATCATAGACATAACAACAATTCACCATTTTTTGCATTATTGTCGAATTGAAAAAAGTTAGGCTTCTTCCCGCACCCTTTCCAAATACATGATGGAAGGATCCACATTCAGCTCCTCAAAAATCCGGTAGCCGCGTTTTTGCGGTTCGGTTTTATTCTGCTTGTACAGACCCATTTTCACTTCATGTTTTTTCCATAACTGGCTCACCTGACTGTTCTCGTCCATAGAATCACCAAACACTATGGCAGATGTGGGACAGGCTTGAGCACAAGCGGTTTGGAATTCGCCATCAATCACTTTACGGTCTTCCATTTTGGCTTTGTCTTTTGCGGTACGAATACGCTGGATACAGAAAGTGCACTTCTCCATAACGCCCTTGTCGCGTACCGTTAAGTCCGGATTTAACTGCATATGCAGTGGCTCCGGCCAGGAAGACTCGTAGTAGGAATAAAAGTTAAAATAACGCACACGGAACGGACAGTTATTGGAACAATAACGTGAACCGATACAACGATTATAAACTTGTGCATTGAGCCCGTCGGGCGTGTGATAGGTTGCTGCCACAGGACACACCGGCTCACAAGTGGCTGAATTACATTGCTGGCACATCATAGGCAAATAACTGGCACCCTGCTCCGGAAACTCTTTCTCGGATTGATCCCAATAACGTTCGACCCGCAACCAGTGCATAGCCTGACCTTTTTCGAAACGTTCTTTACCTACAACGGCCAGGTTGTTCTCAGCGTAACAAGCTGTGGAACAAGCGTTACAGCCAATACACAAATCCAGGTTAATGGCCATTGCCCATTTATGCTCGTATTTATGGTGCCCACCTTCCTCGGCACCTTTTCTAAATTCCGACCAGTTGTTTAAAACATTGCTCAATGACATCGCTTACACTCCTTCCGTACGTCGGACCTGAGCGACAGGTACGGTAACCACAAACTTACGTCCCATTTGAGTATCGCTGCTTCCCATTTTCACCACCACATCATCATCATTAGTCTTACTAACTTTGACTCGTGTTGCATACATGGCCAACTCTCCGGTTTTGGACTCGGTTTCCGTGGCCAGAATTTTTAAGGGGTTCACCCCAAGACCGGTAGCATAGCGACCGTACTCGGTATGACCCTGCCCCATAGGAATAGCGATGACATCCGGGTGTGTACTTTTCAGCAACACGGCTTTAAGTTTTACTTCACCCTGTTTGGATTGCACCTTAATAATATTTCCGGATTTAATTCCCAGTTTCTTAGCCGTATTGGGGTGCAACTCTGCCCACGAATCCCACACCACTTTACTGATCTGGTCCGGAGCTTCCTGCAACCAAGGAAGATTGGCGTGACGCCCATCCCACAAGCCCAAACGCCCGGAAGGCACTAAGTGCAATGGATATTGAGAATCATCCGCCGATATCGCAGGGGCGCTTAAAGCCACTTTAGCGACACTTAGGGGCTGATCTGTGGTTTCAACGTTAATCACACCATTAGCCAATACATTGTTCCAGGAGTGCTCGTCTGAAGCCGGGTCCGATTTGTAAGACGCAGGCATGCTGCTAAAGGCGTGGCGTAAATACGCATAATAATCTGCGTATTGCCCGTACTCGGCTTGCTTCGCCTGTTTCAACAGAGCAAGCAACACATCTCCCAAGCCTTTGGTGTTTTCATAGAGCTTTTCCATAAGGGGTTGCTGCATACCTATGACATTTTGTTCTGCCTGATGCGAACCAACATGGGTACCCCAGTCTTCCAGATAGGAGGACTCCGGCAGAATCACATCGGCCATTGCCGTGGTCTCGTTGTTAAATTGGCTGATAGCCACTTTTAACCCAACGTTTTTCAACGCCGCTTCCATGCCGACACTGTTGGGCGCACTGTACACGGGATTACTGCCATGAAAAAACACCACGTCCAGCTTGGATGCTTTGGCAGCCTCAGTAAATCTAAGTAAATCCCCGCTATTACCACTGCGCGCTTGTAATTGCGCGAAGGGAAACGCCCCGCCGGATTCGATGGTTTTACCCACGCTGCCCAACAACACGTTCAACACCATAATGGCGGATACTGCAGCGTATCCGTTGGTGTGACCTTCCACCGGCGCTCCCGCCAGAGCCAGCACGTTTTTCTTACGCGCAGCCAAGGCAGCCAATTTCTTAATTTGTTCGGCACTCATTCCCGTCGCCTTTGCAACAGAGGCCACGTCGTTTTGCTTAATCAGAGCTACCGTCTCATCACTCAATGCCGTTGTATCTTTGGAGTAAGTGGTGATTAGCTCATTGGCCAAGGCCAAAGCAATCAAACCTTCACTGCCGGGTTTGGACGGCAACCACCAGTCAGCACTACCGCCGGTCAAAGTCATTTTTGGTTCAATCTGTACCAGCATGCCGCGTTCTTTCTTGGTGCGAAATTTGGCGTATTGAGTGGCAAAGTGCACTGGAGAACTCATCCAGGTTCCCAAAAAGTCAGCACCGAACGACAACACTAAATCCGATTTATCGATGCGTAAATTGGGACTGGCATCACCCAGCATATCTTTACTTACCGCTTGCCATACCGCGGTATTCAACACTTCATGAACAAAATGGTTGTTGGAGCCCAAGGCACCCAGATGATTATCCAGTAAAACCTTTTGATGGCCACTGATGCTTCCGGTAAACCACGCAACCTTCTCGCCGGCGGCTCCCACTTTTTCCTGAATGGTAGCAAATGCCTGATCCCAACTAACCCGTGTTAAACTGCCGTTTTTGCGGATCTGCGGCTCGGTAATTCGGTCAGGATGATAGTGCCCCTGTACACCGGCCTGCCCCATCATGCACAGTTTCCCCTTGTTTAGGGGAGACACCGGATTACCTTCCATTTTCAAAACGCGTCCTTCACGTACGCGACCGTGGGTTCCGCAGGCAGCAGCGCATTGAGTGCAGGTGGATGCATACCATACGCCCACACCCGGTATCACATATTCCTCCGGCATAAGATAAGAAACAACATCTTCCTTACCTTCTTCTAAGGTGACTGTTGTTGGCAGGTCACAACCGCTGAGCGCAGCTCCAGCACCGCCCCAGCCCATCATTTTCAAAAAACTTCTTCGATTGATTGTTCCGCTCATAATATTACCCGTTTAATTCAGTTTCAGGCCCAATCATACCGGCCCTTTCAAATGCCTTTTTAAAACCGCACTCGCTCTATTTGTGACACTTCCAGCAATCGCCGGGGCCACCGTTAGCTTCATGACAGCTTTTACACCAACCCATATTGAGCGGCTTAACTTTTTTGGCGACGGTCATATTTTCAACATCACCGTGACAAAACGCGCACACTTCCTTGACGTTTTCCACGGGGAAATCCCTGTCAAAAACGAATTTCTTTAAATGCTTTTCATGCGTGAAGTGAACAAAGTCCGGAACATCGTGCACCTTTTTCCAGTTCGGTGACTGTTTTTTCGTCCAGTACTCTGTCAGTTTTTGAATGCGTGGTTTATCTGTTGCGATTTGCTTGTGACAACCCATGCATTTGCTGGTGGGAGGAATACCTGCCACCTTACTGCGTCTGGCGTATGTGTGGCAGTACATGCAATTGATTCCGTCTTTTTTAACATGAACGTCATGGGGAAACTCAATAGGCTGAGGGACATCTTCACCATTGTGACTGCCACCCGGAGGTACCGGTTCACCCGCCGATACCACCACTGGCACCAGCCACATCAAACCAAACAAAAATGCGACTGTTAAACCTCTGTGCCCAAACCATCTCAACCGGTCGCAATCGCGCCCAGGATGTAACGGCACCTTTTGTTTAATCAGTCTCCATGAACTATTTGAACGATTGTTTACTGCCATCTCAACCCTCTATTTTTATTAGCATCCAACTCTTCAATTCGTATTAATTTGCACTTTGCGCTACGCGTACCAGCACGATCTCAAACTACAAACTAAACTTGCAAACTTCCCGCACCCGCAGTCCGGGAGGTTTCTCCAGCAACCCTACCGTATCCAACTCGAAGTCAGATCACACTTACAGGACCAGATCACTATGATCAGCCCAAAACCGTACCCTTATGGAAAGCCAAAACCAACCTCTTTAAAAGCGTATTCCTGCTTCGCACATTACCTAAGCGCCAAGCAATACAGGCCACTGGTTTCTCGAAAGGTGTTAAACCCAACGAAAAATCCTGTATTTAAACAAGCTCAAAGATTAGTTATTCATCACTGCTTTTAAGCCATCGTAAATCCGGTTGTGGCCACTAAAGCAATTGATGTTCACAGCACCGCCCGTTTCATTTTTTTCACGCTAACTGCGTAGACCCTGCATTCCCTGCTTCCCCAAACACGAATACCTGTGCAGCACTTCTGCGAGCTCACCATCGTATTATTATTAACAATTCAAGATGGTTTGCTTAAAACGAACCAGTGTGACTTAGAATTTCTCCCCACGTTTTTATTGTATCCAGTAATGTCCTATTGCCTTCACCCGCCCTTTACTTGAACCACTAACATAAGACGTGAAGACCGTCCTCATTGCCGCGCCATCAGAGAGCGACTCTAATAATTCGAATGCGTCTCCATGTTCAGTACGCTTCTGCATATTAGTATATTCTTATTAAAAAAAATTTTATTAAATAAGTCGACTATTTAATAAGCCCAAGATGCTAGACCAATCTCGCATATCATGTCAACGTTTAAAGTCGAACAAACAAGTCCTGTGTATATGGAAAAACGACGATGGGACAAACGACGAATCCACACATCATATTTAGATCTATTTTAAATTAGCGCAGAGCAAGCAAGTAACAGCACTGTTACAAATCTGTAAATCAGAATTTAAGAATTATCTTATTAAGCTTACTAAACGCTTGATGTCATGCCTTATTTAAAAACAGTTCTCTATCTGTAACGTAAACATTAATAAAGCACCAAGCAATCAAGCAATAAAACCCCTTCAGTTTTGGTTCAGCTTACTCTTAACATCTGAGCAAAATTTGAACGATAATAAAGCACAACCCACCACTCTCACAAAACCATTTATACAACGATTCAGCGTGAACACATTTTATCTTTGCAAGTTTTCAGCTGCACAACGATGGTGCTTTAACACTCAGTAACCCCACCGGGTGGCGGGTTACGCTTTACATACTCATTTCATAACGCGCCATTTTAATCCGCGAGACCTACAAGCGTGAACCGTTGCAAAACCGCTAAGGGCCGGAGAAAACAGTGGGAGAGAATAGATACAGGAACACTACCAGACACCATTACCTCACCGTTTAGGAGTGACGTAATTTACAACAACGTAATTTACAACAACGTAATTTACAACAAAGAGTCATCATAGCATTCGGGATAGCATGCGCCATCCCGCAAATCGATCCCGAAGGCGCGAACGCTGAACACCGGCGGTGTTGACCATTACAAATGCGGCAAAAAGAAACAGAGTCCTGAAGGGTCGATATTGACACAAACCGAAGAGGAAATTACAGCCTTGGGGTGGTCGGAACACCACCCTACCAGGGATTGGATTATGCTATTTGAAGTTATTCGCCTGAAGACTGCTTAAGTTTTCGCGCTTTTTGGCAATAAGCGATTTAAGATTTAAGATTTCTTTAGCTTCAGGATTCAACAGAGCAATCTTACCCAAAAGCTGCTCCGCTTCCTGTACGTGCTCATTCTTCAACGCCGTCTCAACATATAGAGATAAACGTTTAACAGTCGCGTCCACTTCCTTTAACATCCGTCGTGAATACAAGGTCACATTGGCTGTATCACCTATGGCAGCAGAATACCGAGCCAACAAACGGTAGTGTGGTATGGTTAACCAGGTATTATCTTTGATTTCCAGCATGCGCTTTCCGGCTTTCAGCAAGTCTTTTCGAGCCAGGGCCTGCAACTGCCAGCTCAACTCATCTGCACTGGTGGTTTTCAAACGCAACAAACGCGTCCATTGTTGCTGTTCATATAAGTACCAGGCACGCATGGCATTGCGAATACCGACATCTTGAATTCGGGCAATAACTTCCAGCGCCTTTTCCACTTTACCGTAATCCGACAACATCATAGCGTATAACCTGAGACTGTCGTCTGACCATTGTTCGTGTTCTGCAAATTGTGATTCCGCTTGCACCAAATCTCCGGTACGCCACACGTTTTCAAACCGCACCGCGCGCGCCAGAATTTCGTCGCGGGAATCCAGCTGTCTGGCCACATGCATTGCCATTTCCGGCTCATTCCAACCATAGACTCTACGGCTAAACGCATAGAGCTTCCGCGTCACATCACCATTCAAATAATCCGCAATTGCCAAGCGATAATGCTCTCTTAAAAACCCATAGGGATCCTCCTCACCTTTGGGTTGTCCATGCAATGCAGACAAACGCACCTCGGAAAAAATATTAATATCGCTGTTAGCCTCCACGCCCGCTGCCGCCTGCAGAGCCTGATCCCGACTTAAGCTGAAATACCAGAACAAATCCTGCGGCTCATAAATTTCTCTAAAATTTAATGCGTCTTTAACCTTGGGCTCCGCCATGCGGTCCGACATACGATCATAATCAAACACAAGTTTGTGTTTGCTACCCAACATAATCAGATCACCGGAACTGATATTGGCGACAACCACCCCGTGTTCAAACACGCCATAAAACGCATTGAATAGGGATTTTAAGGTGGTGGCATCCATATTAAACAGATTCACCCATTGACCGTAAACCCCACCCGGATTCAAGCGGGTTGCCACGATTTGAAAAAACTCTTGGGTAAACACTGTAGACGCACGCGCCAACCAAGGATGTGAGGGTTGAGCCACAATGATGTCATAGCGGTTATTCTCCAAAAGCAGTGTGTTTCGCGCATCATTAAACTCCAACACCACTCGCGGATCTTTCAATGCGGCTATTTCACCTTTGGCAATAAAACGTCCGGCTTCAACAACGGCGGGCTCCAACTCGACGACTTTAATGGACTCCAGTTGAGTCAAGGTCAAAGAACGGGTGGTAATTCCCCCGCCAAACCCCACCACAAAGGCATTCTTAGGGTTTTCCGCCAAAATATACGGCACCAATCCCAGCAAAGTTTCCACCAGCAACACATTGCGCTCATCTTCGGTGTCAATCAGGGATTCGTTCAAGCCATTATTTTGCAACTTCATATGACGCCCATTGTAAGACACCATACTGATGACCCCGGCTTTACCCTCCTTAATATACACCACTTCCGGTGTACGCCCGGAAAGTGCGTCCGTATCATACTTGTATTGCACCGACTTAATGAGTTGTTTATAGCTGATGTGGGGAAACACCCAGTTGGATAACACCAGCAATACGGCGATCACAGGAATGGCATAACGTGGCGCCGCACGGGCAAATGTTGGCACAAATAATAAGGGTATTAGCAATACGAAAATCGCCACTACCGTTAACAAAGCATCCGTACCATACTGCGGTATGATCCAGAATCCGGCCATAACCGAACCAAAAATACTGGCCACGGTATTAACCGCGTAAGCTCGACCAATGCGGGTACGAACACCATGCAAGCTGCCGCAATACAGCTTTAGGTTTAAGGGAAACAAGGCACCGAATATAAAGGTAGGCGGAAACAGTAAAAGAAAAACCAAGGTATATTTCACTGTATTGGCAACCGAGCCCGGCAGATGATTCACCGCACTGTACAAGGGAGGAATCACCGCAAGACCTGCCCGAGTTAACAATAGAGACGCTCCCAAGAGCAGCAAACCCAAGGCCATCCACACATCCGGCCGTTGAATCTTCTCCAAATGCGATCTAATCGCCCAGGATCCCGCCGCAATCCCGATGAGAAACACAGTGAGAATTGCAGCAAAGCCGTAAATCGTTGTTCCGGTAAAAATAGATAGGTATTTGGTCCAACCCACCTCACTGGCAATTGCCACCAAGCCCGTAGCAAATAATACAATCAAGGCACGACCACGAAAGGGAGCTTCCCCACGCGCGTCTTCTTCACCAACATCAGATGGCTTCACTTCCAACGGCGGCAAGCTCAAGGTCCTGTCGAGGTAGATCGCTGCAATGACAATGAGCATATTGATGGAGAATGCGATGTAGACCGCACCATCCAGTCCCCATTTGGGAATAAACACAAACCCCGCCAAAGCTGCACCCAACACCGCTCCGGCTGTATTCAGGCTGTACAACTGGCTCATGCGTAAACCCACCTCGTGATTTCTTCGAATCAGCAAGGAGGCCATCACCGGGAAAGTCGCCCCCATACATATGGTGGGTATGATCAGTAAGGCCATGGTCAAAGCAAACTTGATGGGGATAGTCAAACCCAGTTGCGCCGCAGCCAGATAGGAGTCCAGATTTAGCAAAATGGGTAACAGCGCCAGCCCGGCCAAACCAATTACGACTTCTAAATAAATATAAACTTTCAGGCTATCGATGTTGTTGCGAGTAATACGTTCCGCCAAATAACTGCCCATCGCCAAGCCGAGAAAAAAGGCGGCTAACACAGTACTGATGGAAGCGCTGGTGGAACCCATGCTCAAGCCCAACAAGCGTACCCACGCCACTTGATAGGTTAAACTGGCAATACCTGAAAGTAATAAGAAAGCAGCAGCAATTTTTATCATTATATGAGATACCGGTCGACTGGTTCTAAAGAAAAACACTCATGCCATTATGGCTAAAAAATTTCAAGAAGGCGAAAAAAAACTTTAGAGAAATTGTGAGTTACACAAAATACCTACTTAGTTTTAATTATTTTATACCTATGTATTCCCTATTTTATTTGCACCACAAAAATTGCGCCATTTAGAAAATTGATATTTATCATTAATATTCAAATGCTAACATGATTTTCATATATCATTCTCAAAGCCAGCCTTTTACGTAGACACCTATTTTGAGCGATTCGCATACATTTTATTCATTTTCGCGCAAAATACAGTAACTGCAACGCCAATTCCACTCTAACCGACTAGTTTAATTGGGAATTTATAAACAAGGGATACATTGTTGATCAATAAGTTAACAAACTTAGATATTGAATTTTTCGTTTTGCAAGCCATAATTGCAGCTGTGTGGGTGATTTTTTTTGTAATCCGATAACCTACGTTTCGGTCACCCAAACAAGTTGTACCTTAACTTTTAAACCTTAACATTAACTTAATCAGGAGAAAGACTATGGGTGGAATGGGCGGCGGTATGGGCGGCGGTATGGGCGGCGGCATGGGCGGCGGCATGGGCGGCGGCATGGGCGGCGGCATGG
>JAOUJW010000020.1 GCA_029882975.1 Gammaproteobacteria bacterium | reverse complement strand
AGGAATAAATTGGTAAGTGCGAGGCGAAAAACGCAGGGAATATCGGGAATATTTTCAAGTTTTTCAACGAAGCAATTGACAATTTAGGCCTCATATATGCCATTCACGGAGTTAATCAGAGGTTCCTTAGGTAAACCTATTCAAATCGATTCGGAACGGCAATTTGAGTTGCGACGCGGCTTAGTCTTTCTTCTTAAATAGTGCTTCCAACGCATCGCGTGGATTTTGGGGCGGCTTGGATTCCGGTTCTCCTTTGTTACCAAACAACGCTTCCAACTGTTGCCGTGCATCCTGCTGTTGTTTTTGTTGAGTCGTATTGTGAGCGCCTGACTTGAGGGAGAAATAGTCACAAAAATTGGCGCGCTCCTTATCCCGTACTTCTTCGGCAATGGGTTCGGCGCAGGATTTGGCTTTTCCTGTGTCGTAGTACAGGCACATCTTGCAGACCAGAAGATCGGCTGAGCACTGTTTGCATGCTGCGGAACGGGCCAACGGCAAGGGTTCACCCTGTATTTCGGCGCCGCATTTCCAACATACCAGCATTTCAGTAAAATGGCTCATTTTTCTAATCTCAAGTTTTGAATGGCCAGTACTAAGTATACACGGTTGGGAAGTTCTCTATGAAAATTTTGTTAAAGTTGTTTGTATCACTGCTTGTAGCCATGGTGTTGGCGGTCTTGATAATTGCAGCCGTGGTCCCCGGTGAGTATGAATTGGAACGCAATATTGTGGTTAATCGCGATATCACATATGTATTTAATTACATCAAGCATTTAAAGAATCAATCTAACTATAGCGTCTGGGCTAAATTGGATCCGGACATGAAAAAGGCCTATCGTGGTGAGGATGGCCGCAAAGGTTTTGTCTACGCCTGGGATAGCACTAAAAGACATGTGGGCAAAGGCGAACAGGAAATTGTCAGAATTGAGGAAGGGGTTAGCATAGAAACAGAAGTGCGGTTTTATAAGCCGTTTGACTCGGTTAATGTCAGCTATATGGGTACCGAGAAACAGGCTGGGGGTAACACGCGGGTCACTTGGGTGTTTCGAGGTAAGATGCCATATCCTTTCAGTATTTTCCTATTGTTTATGAATATGGACCAGGAAGTGGGAGAGGACTTACAGCAGGGCTTGGTGAATTTGAAAACCGTTTTGGAGGCAAGGTCCTGACCTTGGCTCTGGCTGGGATAAATGAAAAGGCATTAAAAAACCGCCACATAGCAATGTGGCGGTTCTATCCTAATACGGAATTTCCCGGATTAAGGGCGGATATAAGCATATCCTTGAGATTGCAGTTCCATAATGCGGACAACGCCAGCATTAACCACTTTAACACCTTCGGTCAATTTAGGTGCTTTACCGGTTTTCTTTTCCACTTTTTTCATGGTGTTGCCACAAGCGCTGAAAGTGATGTTTTGTTGTGCCAGGCTTTTTACACGGCCGGCTTCTTTGCTTTTTGCCGTCAGTAAGCCCAGACCGGGTCCATAGGCAACGATTTCAACGTCCACATTGTCCATTCCGTACAATTTTTGAACATTTACCGCATTGTTCAAAGCGATTTTTTGGGTGCGAGCGTCATCGGTACTTACTTGAATGACCAGCTTGTGCTTGGCTTCAAAGTCACCAGCAACGGCCAGCATAGGTGCACACAGTAACAGTAGTGCGGCGATTATCCCTTTGTTTTGTAATAGTTTTGTGTAATGCATCAGGTTTACCCTCCAAAAGTTGGCGTAGTCATTTAATAGTAATATTTGACATGATTACCGTGCGCATAGTAGCACGTGTTTTAAATAGACGCATCTAGCTTGGTTTTTATTCCCGCCATTGTGAAAAAAATGTATTTTTTTGGAATAATTCTGATGAAACTACGTCTTAATATGAAGACAAGGCTAATAAATGAATCCCATATTTTTTAAAAAACGTGTTTTAGAACAAATAGAGTCTCGCTGGGACCGAATGTATCGGGTGGCCTATGCCTGGACTCATGATCCCCATTTGTCTAGGGATCTGGTTCAGGAAACTGCCAGTCGGGCAATACGTAAGTATAAGCAGTTACAAGACATTCAGGCCCTGGATGCTTGGTTGTTTCGGATTCTCTCCAATTGTTGGTATGACGTCTGCAGGCAAAACAAACACTTACAGGAGTTGACCGATGAACATCAGTTGGTGGATTACCGCACCCCGGAAACGGACCAGTACCAAAATGAAGTGGTGCGTAAAGTGCAGAGCGCTTTGACTCAGTTGCCTCTGGAGCAGCGTCAGATTATTACGCTGATCGATTTGGAAGGTTTTAGTTACAGCGAAGTGGCGGAAATTGTTGGTGTGCCCATAGGCACGGTCATGAGCCGGGTGTGTCGGGCCAGAAATAAATTAAAAGTCGTGTTTGAAACGATGGATATTACGAGTAAACCTAATGCAGTCAAAAGCAGTGAACATGTTCGGAGAATAAAATGAGTCGAGATGATTTGATCTCTGATGAAAAAATAAATGCATTTATCGATGCCCAATTGGCCCCGGAAGAACGTGCGCGGATGTTAGTTCTAATGCAAAAAGATACCGAGCTACGGGATAGAGTCAATCAATTGCGCGGTATCAAAGAGATGGTGAGTCTGGTTTATAATAGCCCGCCTCAACCTTTGTTGACACCTCAGCGTAACTCGCGTAACAGGGCAAAAATTACGTTTGCCGCCGGCGTATTGCTGGTATTGGGATTTAGCCTGGGATGGTGGTTGCATCTCAGTGTTGTTACAACTCCGTTGCAAGTGGCTGCGGAGAAAGCGTTACAGTATGCTGATTCAAAACAAAAGGTGCTGTTTCATGTCAGTACCATGGATGCCCCCAGTGTCGAGTTGGCATTGGTAGAGGCGGAGCGTTTATTGCTCAAGCATCGGCAGTTACACTCGCCCTTGGATGTAGAAATTGTGGTGAACTCCAAAGGCTTGGATGTATTGAGACAAAGCTCGCCTTTTGCATTGAAAGTACGGTATCTGGCCAGTACCTACGATAACGTGACTTTCCTGGCATGTGGCCAGTCCAGAGAAAATGCGCGACAACGGGAAGGACGACCAATTGAATTATTACCCGAAGCGGTTCTGGTACCTACGGCCCTGGACCGAATTGTAAGACGCATCAAGACTGGATGGACCTATATTAAGGTGTGAGGGTGTGCTTGCCCGGCTATTTGTTAAAATAGGTTCCATGCTTCAAAATTAGGCGCTTCTCAGACTCTGGAGATAGTGCCGATGGCAATATTGGAAAAACGCATCATTGCACAAATGGTGAACAGTACGGAACACCTATCCGGCCGTGTGTTTACCTTTTCTGTGCAGTTTCTAATCATTCTATCCTTAATTACATTTTCGGTCGACACTCTGCCCGATTTGTCGCCATGGACCAAACAATGGTTGCAGTGGATAGAAGTGTTCACTGTCGCCGTATTTTCCCTAGAGTATGTTTTGCGGATTTATGTCGCTCCTCAGAAACTCAAATTTATATTTAGTTTTTTTGGTTTAGTGGATTTGATCGCCATACTACCCTTTTATTTGGCGACCGGTTTGGATTTACGTACGGTACGGGTATTCCGGTTTTTGCGGCTGGTGAGAATTCTGAAACTGTTGAAATACAGTCAGGCCGTGAAGCGCTACCGCAGGGCGTTGCTTCTGGTGAAAGAGGAATTAGTGCTGTTTGGTTTTGTTACGTTGATTGTGTTGTATCTGTCTGCAGTGGGCATTTATTACTTTGAGAGCGCGGCTCAACCGCAACATTATCAGTCGGTGTTTCATAGCCTTTGGTGGGCGGTGACAACATTAACCACGGTGGGTTATGGTGATATGTACCCTGTCACCATAGGTGGGCGTGTGTTTACCTTTTTTGTTCTAATGGTCGGGCTTGGAGTAGTGGCTGTGCCTACCGGTTTGCTGGCCTCCGCATTATCTCAGGTGCGCAATGAAGGCAAATTTAAATAACATAGAGAAATACTAGGTTAATGGTTGGAGATGTTTAGGATTTCTCATATTTTTTTGTTAAAACTTTGTTAAAGATTGAGGCTGAAATCCCGTAATTTTCACTGTGAAATGAATCTTGCAGGAGAAAGCAATGGAAAAAATAAATTGGGATAAATCCTATAGCGTTAACGTCGACATGCTGGATACGCAACACCAAAACTTGTTCGCCATTATTAACAAGTTCTATGATGTAGTGCAAGCTAAAAAGGATACGAGCACGTTATCGACGGTGTTCAAACAAGTGCTGGATTACACCCAGACACATTTTAAAATTGAGGAGCACTATTTAAAAAAATACGGTTACCCTGATATAGAAAAGCACATGCTGTTGCATTCAACTCTGGTGGATCGAGCCCAAACGCTGTATTCGGATATCAATGCAGGAAAATCCGGAGCTGCGGAAAATGCAATTGGTTTTCTCAAGGACTGGTTAGAAGGTCATATTAAAGGGGTGGATACCAAGTATAGTTCACACTTAAACCAACATGGTATGCACTGATCTTTTTGCTGGGACTTGTCCTCGGGTGGTTATGTAAATAACCACCCACCTTTCATTCCTTCACTCCGACATTGAATTATTGTCACCTTATTGTCATTTTTTCTTTTAGCTCTTACCCCGCCAGGAGCAACTAGGCTACTTTTGTGTAATAAATTTTGGCTGCAATTCTAGGAGGCGGATCGTGAGGCGGAAAAAAATCGGTTTTATTTTATTGACTGTGATCTACATGATCGTAGCGGGAGTCGCATTTGCGGCGCAAAACCAAACCCCGGGCTTGCACAACCCCAACGTCAATCAGGTGTCCCCCCGAGTGTTTGCTTTGGTAGGGGACATGGATGTGCCCAATGAAACCAATACCGGATTTATTTGTAACAGTGTGTTTATTGTGACAGACACGTCTGTCGTTGTGGTTGATCCCGGAGGGTCTCTGCAGGTGGGGCGAATGATACTGGAACAAATTCGCAAAGTGAGTGATAAGCCGGTATCCCATGTATTTAACACCCATCATCATGCGGACCACTGGATGGGTAACCATGCATTCGCAGAGTTATCACCTCCTCCCAAGTTATTGGGTCATGCTTATATGTTAGACACGGCTGCAGAGATCGGTGAGCGCTGGCTGAAAATAATTGCGGATATGACCAAAGGTGGCAACAAGGGCACCAAAGTTGTGTTGCCAACCACCGCACTGCAAGGGGGTGAAACCTTCACCGTTGGTGGTGTGGAAATCAAAGTGTTGCATCCACCCCATGCCCACACTCAAGGTGATTTAATATTGCACTTACCTCAGGAAAAAATTCTGATCGCCGGCGACGTGCTATTTTATTTGCGTACCCCCGGTTTTCAGGATGCCAGCCCCTTAGGTAATGCCAGGGCTTTGGATGAGCTAATTAATCTCGATGTTATGCATGTGATTCCCGGTCATGGCCCTGTGACTGATAAGCAGGGGATTCAATACATGCGCAACTACTTGACGCTGTTGCAACAACAGGTGGAAAAATTCTTCGAGCAGGGTTTGGCTGATTATGAAATGAAAGACAAAATCGACGTGGGTCAGTATCGCTCCATGTCGGGATTTAAGGAGCGCTTTGGGATTAATGTAAATCGGATGTTTTTGGAAGTAGAGAAGCAGGAATTTCAGTAAAAATGTTGTTCAATAAAATGATTTTATTGCTCAATTTATATCCATATAAAAAACCAATGAATATCAAAGAATAAAAATATTTTAGTTAAATAATCAGGAAATTAGCCATATAAACTCTTTATAACCACTATATTGACATGGAAATAATAGTGTCATATATTTTTGAAATGCGGTATGTGTAGGCATTGTCCTACGCGATGCTCGCGTGGATTAAATGTTTATAGAGGAGTGGTTATGGATTACGGTTACGTTATTGCATTCACTGTAGCGGGAATTATTTTGCTGACGGTCATCAAAGATGCATTCAAATCTTAAGAATTTTTCCCTCTAGCAGGGTAATTATAATAAAAGTAGTATCCCCCCATGCAAAAGCCCTGAACCTCAGGGCTTTTTTTTGCCTCCGTACCGCCTTAACGCCTGTCAGATTTCATCAGAATTCATAACCGTTTGGCCCTTGTCCAACGCCGGAAAAATATTTTTCCCGTGTTTAATACATCATAAGAACTTAAATGGGAGAAAGGCCATGACTTTTAATATGACTCGAATAGTGGATACGTTTTTGCTGATTGCTTTCCCGCTGGCATTGTTGGCTTTGTTTTCCAGTGAGCCCAAAGCGTCTGAAACATCCCTGGACGATGCTGCAAATGCCACTAAGGTTCAGGCGATTATTGAGGATTACGCTCATCCTCGCTTTGCAGACTTGATCAGTCCTCTGGTTACTGAGACTCGCCATATGCCCAAGGCCCCGGGAGTACCCCAAGCATGTGTGTTGAATTTTGCGACGGGTCAGTACGAAATCGGTAGCAGTGATCTGCGGATCTTGCGCCAGCATGCGAAATTCCTGGCGGCCAACCCCGGCTTGTTGCTGATTGTCAGCCACACTGTGGAATCCGTTGCTCTGGATGGATTGGATCAACTGAATCGGCAGCGGTCTGAAACCGTGTTTCAAAGTTTGCTGCGTTATGGTGCTCCGCCGGAGCAGATAATGGTGGATGCCGGTAATTCGGGGCTGGATGGTCGTGTAGAACTGCAGTACACAGCATTGCCGCTGCAGCATATAAACAGCGCCATCTAGAACGTGGCGCTGTTTAATTACCTTTACTGTTTGGGTACTACTACCGTGAGTCCCAACAACTGCCAGGACTGCATGCCGCCGCGATAATAGTGTAATTTTTCCGGTGGGTAACCCATTCTGATCAGTCCTTTTATGGCTCTGGGTGATTGACCGCACCACATGCCGTTACACCACAATAAAACATCTTTCGCGTCAGTAAAGTCCCATTTGGCGGACTTTTGCATCCCGGTCAGTTTTAGTACCGAGTTCCAAAGTTTTTTCACAAAGCTCGGTCGGGCGTGTTTTTTCACGCCTAATTTGCCCAATGCGACACTTTTGACCAGATCGTCCTGATCGTCATCAAAGGTGGTGAAAGGAATATTGATAGAACCCGGTATGGTGCCTTTTTGGTGCCAACTGGGTGTGCGTGCATCTACTAAAACGCCGGTTCCATTGTTAAGCTGATTTTTTACAAATTGAAGTAATTCCAGTTCTCCAATGGTGTTGACACCCGGTGCCACATGCATAGGTTGGATGCAAAACGGCGGGCATTTTCTCGAAGTTTTGGAAAAGCCGCCGGTTAGAACGTTGTTTTGGTTCTGTATACGTTGAATTCTAACAATTTCCCCTTCGTGCACCGTTTCAACAAATGGCGTTTCCGCTTCAATGTTGACATCCAAGCCAAAGGCGTTGGGAGTGAAACTGACGAAAAGTGCTATTCCAATTGAGACGACGCTCTTATAGTTATACTGCATATCAACAGCCCCCAATCATATCGTTGATGTGCCAATTTCAACACAGTCCGGCGCCATAAACAACAACCGGACACGGGAATTATTTTTGACCGAAGTAGAGATCGAAGATTTTTTTGCTGGCCGCAGACAATTTTTTGTCTTCGCCGTAGGTCGCCAACACCTGGCTCTTGTTTTCAAGGCTTAGTTTTCTAAAGAACTTATACGTGGCCGGTCGTTCGAATTTTAATAGCTGAGTAAACTCTTGCAATTTTTCGGCTTTCACCGGAGGAAGCTTGGCATTGGACTTTGTAGCGCTACGTTGCGCTTCTTTTTCCAGTTCATCGAGATAATTGTCAGCTTGGCTGCTAAACGGCAGTGATAATAATAGAGTGAAGGCCAAAATCCAAACGGTTTTTGAAGTTGCTTTTACTCTTATCATAACATGTCCCCTGATATTCATTACTTTACACTTACTTTGTTACCTGGGTTTGGATTTCCGTAAAAACCGAATACAGCGTGGTGGATTGATCCATTATCGGTCCCGTGTGTATCGCTTAGTTTTAGTTATTGTTATGTCCTGTGTTTCCCAGGTGCTTTTTGCAACGAATGTCCGTTTCTTAAGTGCAAATTAACATAAAAGTCATGTTGAAACCAAGGTGAATCCTGTATTGTTTATATGGAAATATTGAGGGGCGTGTTGTAACTTATTGTTAGTTAACGTATAAATCTTTCGATGGCCAGACCAGTCCCGACAAATGGTGCTTTGGGCTGGAGGACTGGCGCTAATGTTGCAGGGGGCCTGTAGTAATTGAGCAAACCTAAGGATGCTTATGTTTTCACTGTTACCCAAGCAGGACAAAGATCACTATTCTCTAGTGTTACATGACACCAATCTTACTATGGTGTGCTTGCAGCACGAGGAGAGCGGCGCCCGACTTAAAAAGTTGGAAATGCTTCCCGGGTTTTCATTTGACCAAGAATTGAATACCAAAAAAGTCAGGAATTTTTTAAAACAGGAAGAATGTTCCTCGGTGGTGGATTTTGGCGACTACAAACTTTTAAGTGTAGAAGCCCCGGATGTACCGCCAAACGAGTTAAAGGCGGCAATACGTTGGCAGATTAAAGATTTGGTGGATTTTCATATCGATGATGCCGTGTTGGATGTGTTCGATATGCCTCCCAGTGGAGCGGACAATCGGAAACACCATTTGTATGTGGTCGTGGCCCGTATGTCCGTTATCAAACGGAAAGTGGAGTTACTCCAGTCCTGTCGCGCCAATTTGAATGTGATAGACGTGCCCGAATTGGTGCTACGCAACATTTCTTCCTGTTTACCGGAAGATCGGCAGGGTGTGGTGTTGGTCTATCTGGCACAAAATCACGGGCTGATTACAATTACCTGCGAATCGACGCTCTATCTTGCGCGGGGGCTGGAATTTGGGCACACGACATTGCATCCGGAGCCTGCTGCCGAATCCACGGAGGCATTCGAGCGCGTACAAGTGAATATGGACCGCATTGTGTTGGAGGTTCAACGCTCCTTGGATTACTACGATCGCTATTTTTCCCGACCGCCGGTGGCCGGACTGGTGCTATGCCCCCTGCCTTGGAGCGATTCTGTTTTACCGCAATATCTCTCCAGCAATTTGGGTCTGGAGTGTCGGGAGCTGGATTTGAGAGACATCATCAGCAGCGATATAAGCTTGGAGCGCGAGGTGCAGGCATACGCGACCATGGCAATTGGAGCTGCCCTACGCCGTGATGTGGTCGCCTTGTAAAAGTCTGAGCACTATCCTACTGTCTGTATTTGGCTGGGATCCGTCTGCGGTTCCATGCCCAGATCCTTGATTTTGCGTGTTAACGTGTTTCTGCCCCAGCCCAGCAATTTGGCTGCATCTTGTCTGCGTCCGCTGGTGTAATTCAATGCCGATTCAATCAGTATTTGTTCGAATCGGGGCAGAGCTTCGCGCAGTAAAGTCGTTTCTCCGTGGGCCAGTTTTTGATCCGCCCACCGTTTTAACGCAGGTTCCCAGTCGTTGTATCCGGCGTTATCGGACGGTGTGGTTTCCTTTAGTTCAGGCGCTAAATCTTCCATTTTTATAATTTGGCTGGGCGACATGACCGTGAGCCAGCGGCAGGTGTTTTCCAATTGGCGTACATTGCCTGGCCAATCCAGGCGGCTTAGATAGGCTTCCGTTTCACTGTCCAGGCGCTTGGGCTCCATGTTTAATTCTTTCGCCGCCAGTCGTAAAAAATGTTTCATCAACAGCGGAATATCCTCGCGTCGCTCTTTCAGAGCGGGCATGTGTACCCGGATGACGTTGAGTCTGTGAAACAAGTCTTCACGGAACTGACCTTCCTTAACGCGCTGCTCCAGATTTTGGTGTGTAGCCGCTATGATGCGCACATCCACTTTAACAGGCGTGTGGCCCCCGACTCGATAAAACTCCCCGTCCGCCAAAACCCGTAGCAACCGAGTTTGCAGTTCTGCCGGCATGTCGCCGATTTCGTCCAGGAACAGGGTGCCGGTATTGGCTTGCTCAAAACGGCCGATGCGTTGGTTTTGAGCACCCGTAAAAGCGCCTTTTTCATGACCGAATAATTCGGATTCCAGTAACTCCTTGGGTATGGCGGCTGTGTTTAGGGCGATAAAGGGATTGCCGGCGCGAGGGCTGTGTTTATGTAAGGCCTTGGCCACCAGTTCTTTACCCGTTCCCGATTCGCCGTTGATCAGAACCGTGATTTTGGACCGGGACAAACGCCCAATGGCACGAAAGACTTCCTGCATGGAAGGAGCCGCGCCAATGATTTCAGGCGCATTGTGCAATTGAGCCGGGGGTTTTGTGGTTTCGTTGCTGCGGTGCTGAACAGCGCGTTGGGCCAGATCCACCGCTTCATCCACATCAAAGGGTTTGGGAAGGTATTCAAAGGCTCCGCCCTGGTAAGCGGAAACGGCACTGTCCAAATCCGAGTGGGCGGTCATGATAATCACCGGTAACTCGGGATAGTTTTGATTGATGTTGTCCAGCAATTGCAGGCCGTCAACACCGGGCATGCGCACATCAGTGATAATGGCATCCGGCTGGCGAAATTCCAGAAGATCGATGACCTCCATGGCATTGTCGAAGGAGCGTACGGTTATATTGGCCTGTTTTAATGCTTTTTCCAGCACCCATCGTATGGAATGGTCATCGTCAATGACCCAAATATTGGCTTTACTCATGAGGCGTTCTCTTTATCTCAGGTTGTAATGGGTAACAAAATGCTGAAAACCGTGTTACCGGGTTTGCTTTGGCACAAAATGATGCCGCCAATCTGCTGTATCAGTGATTGGGCGATGGACAAGCCTAAACCGGTTCCATCCGCACGACCGGTAATCATGGGGAAAAATATGCTTTCCATCATGTGTTCAGGGACTCCAGGCCCGTTGTCCACAATATCCAGCTGACACACTAATTTGTGACGAGTGTGACCGATGGTGAATTGGCGCAAGGAGCGGGTTCGGAGCGAAATACAGCCCTCCTCGCCAATCGCCTGCAAGGCGTTGCGCACAATATTGAGAACCGCTTGTATGAGTTGATCGCGGTCGGCTTTGAATTCAGGAATACTGGGGTCGTAGTCTTTATAAATTCGCACCTTGGGTGGAGTGGCCACTTCCACAATCTGGCGTACATGCTCGGTGATTTCGTGGATATTCAGTATTTCAATGTTGGGAGCCGAACTGGGGCCGAGGAGACGGTCAACCAGATTGCGCAGGCGGTCCGCCTCGTTAATGATGATATTGGTGTATTCTTTCAGGCTGGCATCATGCAGTTCACGCTCCAGCAATTGTGCGGCGCCTCGGATTCCCCCCAGAGGATTTTTGACTTCATGCGCCATGCCTCGGATAAGTGCTCGAATGGTATTGTTTTGGGAAAATTGGCTTTCCTCACGCGCAATGCGCAAATTTCGTTCAGTGGCTTGAAGTTCTACCAGAACCAGTTGTTGGCCGGCATCTACAACAGGGCATACATGGCAGTCCACCAAAACGCTTTTAAAGCCTCCGGTACTCAGTTCCACATTGTGTTCGGAAAATGGGTGAGAATCATCCAGCACAGAACGAATACGATGTACCAGTGCCCCATTGCCGGGGGCCAGCTCCTGCATGGGTGTCGACAAAGCTCGTTTGGCGCTGATTTCAAACAGCATCTCGGCTGCCGGGTTCATATAACGCACCTGCAGTTCATGGTCCAGCAACAGCAAGCCATGTCCCAGATTGTCTGCAATCAGTTGGTACATTCTAACTTTTTGATTATCCATATACTTTTATAGGTAGCAAAATCCAAACCAGATTAATGCAAAGCTTGGCGATTACTGCGGAAAGGACAATAATATTATATTAATCAGTTGTTTATACAGATATCGAATCGGGTGATGGCTACAAATCTAGTGATATTGCTAAGCAGCAGGGTACTTAGAGGCTGCAATATGGAGCAAAGTATGCACCATTTTGGTGCGTTAGTGCAAGTGGAGGGCTAAGGTGCCATTTTGGCTCGTGGGGCAGCTTTAGCCTTGGGGGCGGTTTTGGCGCCTTTGGCATTATTGAACAGCACAGAAGGTCGTTGTAAGTGAAAAGTTACACTTTCTGAACTGAGTACCACGGCACCATTTTCCAGCAATTGTGCCTGCACCGTATGTGTGCCGCGGTCGATGTTATTCAAAGTGGTTTGAGTGGCCTGGCCTTTAAAGACTTCTTTGCCGTCCAGCAAAAATACCAGCTCTTGGCTACCGCCTAATCCGGGTGACAGGGAGGCAGATAGAGTGATGTTGCCCTGGTCGGCCTGCAGGGATTGATCCGGGGTAGGCGCAGTAATTTGTAATTGATGCGAAGATGCTGTGCGTTTCACGGGTTGTTGCGTTGAGTTATCGGTTGTACCGGATTCCAGGTTTTGAGGGTTGAAGGGGACCACGGTTTGTGGCGGTACTTCAATTTTTTTCGAGCTGGATGATGTGGGCATGTCGCTGTATGTGACATTACCGTTTTCATCCACAGACTTGTACACAGCGGCCTGGGCTTGAGCCAGGAACAAAGTTATGCCAAAGGCGGTTATGCGCACTATGCCTGTAGCGGTTTTGGCAGTAAAAGTGTTTGATTTCATTAACTTGGTTTCACGGTTTGGGAGTCCTTATCGCTTAGGGTATCCCAAATCTTGGGGCGGGTACAATAGGGAGAAGCTATTAAGTAGTAATACAAATGCGGGAATTGAGCGAGAATTTGTGTGGGAGACAAAAAACCCGGCCCCGCGTGGCGGAGCCGGGTTTTCTCACGTCGCTTACAGACTGTAGTACATGTCAAACTCAACCGGGTGAGTGGTCATGCGTATACGAGTAACTTCTTCCATTTTCAGGTGGATGTATGCGTCAATCATGTCATCAGTGAAAACGCCGCCTGCTTTGAGGAATTCACGGTCGGCACTGAGGCAGTCCAGGGCCTGGTCCAGTGAATGGCACACGGTAGGAATTTCACGTGCTTCTTCCGGCGGTAAATCGTACAAGTCTTTGTCCATGGCTTCGCCCGGATGGATCTTGTTTTGAATGCCGTCCAAGCCGGCCATCATCAGAGCTGCAAACGCCAGATAAGGGTTGGCGGTGGGGTCAGGGAAGCGTACTTCGATTCGTCGAGCCTTGGGGTTGGAAACATAAGGAATACGAATAGAAGCTGAACGGTTACGAGCAGAGTAAGCCAGCATAACCGGGGCTTCAAAACCCGGCACCAGGCGCTTGTAGCTGTTGGTTGATGGGTTGGTGAGCGCGTTCAAGGCGCGAGCGTGTTTGATAACACCGCCGATATAATACAGAGCGGTTTCGGACAGACCGCCGTACTCATTACCGCTGAACAGATTCACGCCATCTTTGGCTAGAGACATATGCACATGCATGCCGCTACCGTTGTCACCTACCAGGGGTTTGGGCATAAATGTCGCTGTTTTACCGTAGTGATGAGCAACGTTATGAATTACGTATTTCAGGATTTGGTTTTGGTCGGCACGTTTTACCAGTGTGTCGAATTTGGTGCCGATTTCGCATTGACCGGCAGTAGCCACTTCGTGATGGTGTACTTCTACTGCAACACCCATATCTTCCAATGCCAGACACATGGCGGAACGAATGTCATGCAAAGAGTCTACCGGAGGTACGGGAAAGTAACCGCCTTTTACCGTGGGGCGATGGCCGATGTTACCGTCTTCATAGACTCTTTCAGAGTTCCACTCGGATTCTTCGGAATCGACTTTGTAGAAGGCGCCGCTCATGGATGCGCCCCAGCGAACGTCATCCAGAATAAAAAATTCCGGTTCCGGGCCAAAGAAAGCGGTGTCGGCAATGCCGGTGGATTTCAAATACGCTTCTGCACGTGCTGCTACGGAACGGGGGTCACGCTCATAGCCTTGACCGGTGGAAGGTTCCACGATGTCGCAACGGATAATCAGGGTGCTTTCTTCAGAAAACAGGTCCATTACGGCAGTGGAGGGGTCGGGCATTAAGATCATGTCGGATTCATTAATACCTTTCCAACCGGAAATGGAGGACCCGTCAAACATTTTGCCGTCTGTGAACGTATCTTCATCGATGGTATGTGAAGGTACGGATACGTGTTGTTCCTTGCCTTTTGTATCAGTGAAACGAAAATCAACGAATTTAACTTCGTTTTCTTTCATTTTATTTAAAACGTCGCTAGCGGACATGGGGTATAACCTCCTCAATCTAATCTTAATGGCCTGGTACCGCACCAGAGTGTGTAGTTATGATCTTCCAGATAGCAGAAAATATGCCACAGGATAATTATTATAATATTCAATAGCTTGAACAATTTGCCAGCGACATTAGGAGGGCGTAATGCACTGTTATGGTGCAAAAGAACGCTCTTTGCCCTATAGTGGTGCGTTAGAGGTAAATCACCCTGATATTGGCTATATCGTTGCTGTTGTGTGCTATTTGCCGCAGCGATTGGGCAAAGGACTCCCGTTCGTTTTGGCTCATATTATTCAGCGGCAATAATACCTCGACATCAATTTTGCCGTCCAGATAATGTAGGGTGATTCGCTGAATACTTTTCGCCGGTTCCAGGTGGCTCCATTGCTGTTGCAGTCGTTCTATGACAGTACGCCGGTCGGGTAAATGCTTGCAGGATTGCTGGGTTTCATCGTTTTCCGGGTCAATGTGTACGGTGACATCGCTGACATCCTCGATATGCTTGATAAGTGCGGCACGAACGGACTCACTGATGAAATGGCCTTCCGATACACTGAGCATGGGATCAACCTGAATGTGTACATCCACCAGTGCATCGCTGCCCATTTTGCGTGTACGCAGCATATGCATTTCTTTTACGCCGTAAACCTTTTGGATGACTCGCTCAATCTCTTTAACTTGTTCCGGGTCTAACGCTGTATCCACCAGTTCGCGCAGCCCCTGCGCGGTTAGGCTCCAAGCGATTTTGGCAATCAAAACAGCGACGCCGGCTGCGGCCAGCGCATCCAGATATTCGATGCCGTAGAGGCTGCCGCCAATGCCCACCAATACAATAACGGAGGAGATGGCGTCGGTGCGGTGGTGCCAGGCATTGGCCACCAGCATAGGCGATCGAATTTTATTGCCTATTCTCACAGTGTAATGGTATAGGCCTTCGTTGGCCAAAATGGAAAATGCTGCAACTACCAGCGTAATGGGGGTTGGGTGCAGCAACTGTTCCGGCTCCACAATGCGCATGACTGCGTCAATGGCAATTCCTCCGGCGACTACCAGAAGAAATCCGCCTAAGGCGACGGTAAACACGGTTTCAATGCGGCCATGACCGTAGGGGTGGCAGCTGTCGGCATCACGACTGGAATGCTTGGCGGCTATCACGACCATCACATCGGTGATCAAGTCTGAAACCGAATGTACACCATCGGCAACCAAAGACTGGGACTGGCCAATGATGCCAAACACGATTTTCAATACGGCCAGCAGCACATTAACTGCAGCGCCCACGATAGTCACGTTACGCATGACCTTGTAACGTTCCTGGTCCTCTGTGGTTTGAGGTAAAGGCGGCAGCCCGTGGCTGTGATTATGTCCCAAGACCGCCCACCTCTAAAGTAATGGTGATGTTGTCCCTGTCGTCGCTGATTTCAATAATTTTGTGGCCGTTGATACGGCACCACGCAGGTATATCCAATTTGGCTCCCGGATCGGTACAGCTTACTTCGACTCTATCTCCGGCCTGTAGTTTACTTACCGCATCTTGAGTGCGTATCACCGGCATGGGGCACAACAAACGCCTGGCATCCACCGTATGTGTGCTCATATGTACCACTCCAGGGGAATTTGTTCCGGTGATAAGGGGGCCACATGGAGGGTTTGGCTGCTTCCTGCATTTTTCACTACTTCCACTTGGACATGGGTTTCGTCCCGTCCTTTGCTGTAGCGGGCCACGATGCGAGCTGCCAGCTCTATATCCTCATCTAGAATTATGCCATCCATCAATGCCAAAGGGCCGGCGTGACTGGTGGTACGCAAATGGATGAACTGTTTGCGATAGCCTTCCAGAAAACGTGTTTCTCCTTCTTCGCGACTGATTATAATTTTGAAACGCTCGCTGGGACGAATGTGTCTTCCCACTTTTAATAACATAATGTCGTCCAAGTCATAGTCGCGGTTCCCTCTGAAGTTCCATAGATCGGCGAGTTTGTGGGAATAAGATTCATCGGTCAGAAAACAGCAACCGCCGGCCGGCTGGGCATACTCCGTGATGCCATATTGTCGGGCCAGTGCCATTTGGGGTTTACGACCGCGGCCATGAAAGTCGAACAGTTGTTCCCGGTTTACCCAACCTTCACGTTCCGGCAGGGTGGGGGGTAGTTTCTTGGCACACAAGGGGCGTAACAGGCGGTCGCCGGCGCCCGAGTCTTTTTGGATTACCGGCATGGTATCACGCCGCTGGGACATGGGCCGTTGCCCCATCACTTCTCCGGTAATGATGAAATCGAATTGATGCTGCTGGATCCATTCATAAGCTTTTTGCACCATAAAGCTTTTACAGTCCAGGCAGGGGTTGAGATTGGCTCCATAGCCGTGTTTGGGATTGAGTAGTACCTGTTTGTAAGGCTCTATCACATCAATGATGTGCAGCTTGATGCCCAGTTGTTCGGCTACCCATAAGGCATTGTTTCTCTTCGGTTTCTGTTTATCCTTTTTGCGTATGGCATGGGTATGCCCTTCCACACAAAAACCCGTGAAAAAATTAATACCTTCTACATGTATACCTTGTTCCATGATAGCTCGAGTAGCTAACATGGAATCCAATCCCCCTGAAATCAGGGAGATCGCTTTGAATTGTTGCGCCATGGTCTGGTTTCGATTTTTAAAAAGAGTATTTTACCGCAATGCGGGCCTTGTGACAGGCAAGAATGATGAGTGTATCGGCTATTGGCGTCTTTCCGTAACCCGACGGCAGGTCTTAGGCCGGTTTTGCAGCTTGAGGCGTCGATCATTTTCCGGATCACGATTAAAAAACGGACGTACTTCCAAGCTTTGCCCCCTTATTTGGGCAGATTTCAAAGAATTTAGGGTTAGTTGAGCCAGTCGGTGGCTGCTGACCACCAGGCGACCATACCGTGGTTTGGATCTATCCTGGGGCTTATCGTTGGGAACGATCTCTATACCAATGCCATCGTCCAAATGACCCAAATCGCGAATTCTATCGAATAACTTGTTGAAAATACAGCCTTTAACGGAATCTTTTATCAGTTTTCTCACCTCGGCGGGCCGTGTGCCCTTTGGGATGTTGCCGATATAAATTTCCATGCTTGCTCCCGTCCTGGGGTTCAACGTTACTGCTCTGCTTTATTCATAGATAACTATATAACCAACCGTAAGTTTGTAAAGTTGTACTAATGCTGGAGATGTTTGGTCGCTCATTCATTAATTTTTTCTTCGCTGCCCTGGATCAAGTTAACAATATTGGAGCGATGCCGCCATGTCAGAATCACGCTGATGACCAGAGCCATCACGGTATAGACCCCGCTGGTTTCAAGTAGCCAGAAATACAAAGGGCAAAATAAAGCAGTGATGAGGGCTGCCAGGGAGGATACCTTAAAAACAAAAGCCACCACTAACCAGGTTGCCAATGCCGTCAAGCCCACAGGCCAGGATAGGGCCACGAACACACCAAAAGCGGTAGCAACGCCCTTACCTCCTTTGAACTGGAAAAACACCGGGTACAAATGCCCTAAAAATGCCGCCATGGCAACCAGCGACAACTGGGCTGGGGAAAATCCCAGGAACTTGGCAATTAAAACGGGAATCACCCCTTTGATGCCGTCACCCAGCAAGGTGATGGCAGCGGCTTTTTTGCCGCCAATACGCAGCACATTGGTGGCTCCGGGGTTGTGGGAACCTTGGGAACGGGGGTCCGGTAAGCGCATCAGTTTACACACAATGATGGCTGCGGACACAGAGCCCGATAGGTATGCAGCGATGAAAACTACGATAAATTCAACGGACCATTCAAGCATAGATTTTCACAGGGTTAGGTTAAGGGTGCGCTTTTCAGCTCTCAGTATTTGGCCGTGTGAGAACAACGCGTTATAGTGTCAGCCGAATTTGAGCCTGGACACTGTAATGGACATTATTTATTTACACGACCTGAAAATTGAAACAATTATAGGGATTTTTGATTGGGAACGCGAAATAAAACAAACCGTCTCCCTGAATCTGGATATGGCGGCGGATATTCGTGCAGCGGCCCAATCCGATAATATCGAAGATACCTTGGATTACAAGGCAGTAGCCAAACGACTGATTGATTTTGTTGGAAATAGCGAATTTCAATTGGTGGAATCCTTAGCGGAACATTGTGCGAATATTGTGCTGAACGAGTTTGGAGTGCGTTGGTTGCGACTACGCTTGAATAAGTGTGGCGCGGTGCGTTATGCCGGTGATGTGGGTGTGATCATTGAACGAGGTGAGCGATCCTGATGGTCGAGGTGTTTGTGAGTGTGGGCAGTAATATAGCGCGGGAAAAAAATATCCGTTCCGGCGTAAGGACATTGCGGGAGCACTTTACCGACTTGCAATGTTCCTCTGTGTACGAGTCTGCAGCTGAGGGCTTCGACGGCGACCCTTTCTACAATTTGGTCGTCTGGTTTCAGGGGCAGAACTTGTCACAGATTAACCATTGTTTGCGAGAAATAGAACATCAGCATGGGCGTGTAAGACAAGCGCAGAAATTCTGTTCCCGTACCTTGGATCTGGACTTACTGCTGTTTGGTGATCAAAACTTACACAGCGAAGGCTGGGATATTCCGCGAGAAGAAATTAAGCGTTATGCGTTTATATTGCGTCCTTTGGCGGAAATCGCGCCGGATCGGTGCTATCCGGGCAGTTCTCAAACTATGCTGCAATTATGGACTTTGTTTCAACAAAATCACCCCAAAATACTTCAGCAAATACAGCCGATTGCGTTTGAGTTCGGGTTTGTCTGAAACATCGATATATTGCTTTGAGCGTAAAGGAAAATTGCACTGCAGACGTTATAGAACTGTAACCGTGCAAATGTTGGGTTGCGGCGTAACCTGTACTAGACTGATTTAAGTAACTTTCTTATGGAGCCCGTCAAACGGAACTTGTGTTTCCAAATTGGGGTGGGGCTCCAGTCATTCAGCCATTCAGGGATCGCTGTAGCATGTATGATGGAAACGAAATGGCAAGCGCAACTTTAGAGCTTGAGGCTCCCAAGAGCCTAAAGCAGGCTCGATCCAAAATTCTTATTGTTGATGACTCCGCTACCATACGGGCTACCCTGACTCGTGCTGTGAAAAACGAATTTACTGCCATAGAAGCCACTGACGGAGTGGCTGCCTGGGATTTGATTGAAAACGACCCCAAAATTGAATTGGTCGTAACTGATTTGAGCATGCCGGAATTGGACGGTTACGGTTTGATTAATCGGATTCGCGGCAGCGACATTTCCCGGATACAAAATATGCCGGTTATTGTGGTTACCGGAGCTAACGATACCGAAGCTCGTGAACGTGCCTTTGTGGAAGGCGCTAATGACTTTATCACTAAAACCAGTGATCAGGTGGAGTTACTGGCGCGAGTGCGGGCGCACCAAAAACTGGCGCAAACCATTAGCGCTCTGGAGGAAAGTCGTAAATTTCTGCGTGAACAGGCCAATACGGATTCTCTTACGCGCTTGCCCAATCGGCGGAATTTTTTCCGTTCTGCTGCTTATGCCTTGGCCCAGATGCAGCGTCGATCTCAGGATTTCAGCGTGATCATGCTGGATATCGACTACTTCAAGCAAATTAACGACACCTACGGCCATCAGACCGGTGATTATGTGTTGGTGGAGCTGGCTAAAGTCTTGAGCATGGCGATTCGTGAAGACGACATGCTGGCCCGTATCGGTGGCGAGGAATTTGTGGTGGCTTCTCCGGTGACGAATCGTTTGGCAGCTATTGTGCTGGCAGAGCGGTTACGTAAGGCGGTTGAGTCCACGGAATTTCGTTGCCAGGGCAATCGTATACCGGTCACCATCAGCCTGGGCCTGGCTTCATTAAGTAATCCGGAAGAAACTGTGGATTCCTTGATGGCCATAGCCGATGCGCGTCTTTATCTGGCCAAGCAAAAGGGTCGGAACCGTATTTGCGCCTCGGATAAAACCAAGCCGGATGTATTGGCGGACTCGGAGGTGTGTCCCAAATTGGATGAAGCCTTAACGTTAATACGACACGGTAACGCTTTTCGCCTAGAGCCTTTCTTGCCGGAGTTGGGTGAACAGATCATGCCGTTGATCGACTTGTTGAGTCGGGCCTACCCGGATCTGGATGCACAGGGTATACGTCGGAGTTTGGGGTTGGTGGACCCTACGGAAGAATAAAATCCCGATTCAGGTTTGTTGCCAGATCAAAATACGGTTGTTCGCCGGCATGGCGACATCGCGTTGCAGGCTAAAGCCGTTTTTCTGTGCCACGTGATTCAGATCGTCAAAGTCCCGGATGCCGCTACGAGGATCCCGTTGCTTAAGCCATTCATCAAAGCGCGCATTACTTGGGCTGGTATAGTTTCCCCCGTAGTTAAAGGGGCCGTATAGCACAACCTTACCCTGGGGGTTTAAACAGCCCGCCATTCCAGCAAACATGGCCAGTACAGCTTCCCACGACATAATGTGGGTGGTGTTGGCGCTGTATATAAGGTCGTATTTGCCTGACGGCCATTGGGAGAGGACGTTTAATGCCAAGGGTGGCGGCAGGTTTTCACTGGCGCTCTCGTCCAGCCACATTTGAATGCCGGGTAGGTTTTCCACCACATCGCTGGTTTGCCAGTTTAGTTTGGGAAACCGGGGGGCAAAATAGACCGCGTGTTGGCCGGTGCCGCTGCCGATTTCCAACAAACTTTGAGCTTGCGAGGTGATTTCCTGCTGCAGTACTTCCAGAATAGGGGCGCGATTTTGCTCACAGGATTCGGAGTAAGGTTTCATAGAGGATCGATCAACTGTTCAGCGAACGGCCGCCATCTACCGTCAGGATATGGCCGCTGATATAGGGCGCGTCACGCAACAGGAATAAGACGGCCTGGGCAATATCGTTGGGAGTGCCGCGACGCTTGAGAAAAGTGCGGGATACGATTCTTTGTTTGGTTACTTCATCCAGTTCTTCTTCCGGCCACAGTATAGCGCCTGGGGCGACGCCATTGACGCGTATTTCCGGTCCCAGCTCACAGGCCAATGATTTGGTTAACATTACCAGGCCTGCCTTTGCCATAGAATATATCGGGTATTGTTTTAAGGGCCGGTCAGCGTGAATATCCACAAGGTTAACAATGCAGCCATGGGTCTTGAGTAAATGGGGTGCCGCAGCCTGCGCCAGAAAAAACGGCGCTTTGAGGTTGGAGCCCATCAGGTCGTCCCACTGGGATATCTCTACTTTGCCAATGGGAGTGGGGTAAAAGGTGGAGGCGTTGTTGATCAGTCCGTCCAATTGGCCCCAAGCGGATACGGCATTGCTGATGACCGCTCCTAATTTGTCGGTGTCCAACAGGTTTTCCTGTACCAGGACGACAGAATTGTTGCGGATATTATTCAATTCTTCACTTAGGCGATAAGCCGCCTGCTTGGAAGAACGGTAGTGCAACACCAGGCGGGCACCTTGAGAATGGAGGGTTCGCGCCAACTGGGCGCCGATGCGGTGTGCGGCTCCGGTGATGAGAATGACTTTGTCTTTTAACTTGCCATTATTGGAATCGGAATCTGAGATTTTATCCGGGTTTGTGGTATTCTCCACCGTTTACTCCTAGGTTTTTTATTACTGTAACTCAAATTATGGCAGCTCGCGAGTGACTTGGCGGCGAAGCACAGCGTACCTGAAGATTTTTCATAGAGGTAGTACCTATTTCCACGTTTAAACCAACATCCACATCCGCAAGAACTCGCTATCAACGCGCTATGGAGCTGCCCCTTCCTGATAGCGTGGCTCAGGCCCATAGTGAAAAACTAATCCACCATATCTGTAAGAGTATAGAACTTGGCGGGGGGCAATTAAGCTTTGCGGATTATATGGGCTTGGTTTTGTACGCCCCCGGTTTGGGTTACTACAGCAGCGGTGCGCAAAAATTCGGGGAATCGGGTGATTTTGTTACGGCGCCGGAAATGTCGCCGGTGTTTTCCCAATGTCTGGCACGTCAGTGTCACGCGGTGCTGCCGGCCTTGGGAGATTCGGCTCGGATTTTAGAAGTAGGGGCGGGCAGCGGTAAAATGGCCGCAGAGTTGTTGGCCGAATTGGAACGGTTAGACCATATTCCACAGCAGTATTGGATACTGGAACTCAGCGCCGATCTGCGTCAACGCCAGCAACAAACACTCAAACAACGCTTACCCCATCTTATGGATCGGGTGCAGTGGATAGAGCAATTGCCGGCGCATCCATTTAACGGAATTGTTCTTGCCAATGAGCTTTTGGATGCCATGCCGGTACACCGGGTCCGTGCGAACCTGGATGCAGACTTGCAGGAAATGTATGTGCAGTGGAACGGGCAACGATTTATCGAACACTGGGGTGAACCCGGCAGTGCTGCACTGGCCGATCGCTTAGAATCCTTGTCCCGCCATTTTGCTCCAGGTTATGTCAGCGAGATAAACTTGGCGATGGAATCGTGGATCCACTCCATCGGGGCCATAATGGATCGGGGTCTGGTGCTGTTGGTGGATTACGGTTTCAGCGAACAGGAGTACTATCATTCCCAGCGCGGTGACGGAACATTAATGTGCCATTATCGGCATCGCAGCCATCCGGATCCCTTTGTGTATCCGGGCTTACAGGACATTACCGCTCATGTGGATTTTACGGCAGTTGCCCATTGTGGTGTGGCAGCAGGATTCAACGTCGCCGGATACAACAGCCAGTGCTATTTTTTAATGGCCACCGGCTTGGCTGACATTATGAGTCGGCATGACCCGGACTCCAAAGAATATTTACGGCTCAGTCAGCAGGTCAAGCTGCTGACCTTGCCCAGCGAGATGGGGGAGTTGTTTAAAGTGATGGCTTTGACCAAAGCTTGGGAGGAGCCATTACTGGGTTTTAGCTTGCAGGATCTGCGGGCGAATCTGTAAGTATGTTTATTGTAATCGAGGAATCCATGAATCAAACCGTAGCAAAAACCCAGGAGATGCTGGCTAAACACCATCGTGATGGCGAAGCGTTTGCACAGCTCATGAAAGAAACTTTCAGCAACCGTTTTAACGAGGACTTTTGGGCCTACTGGCGGGACAAGTTGGCACCGGCACTCCCGTCTGCCGGAGTGGTGCTGGATCTGGGTACGGGGCCGGGTATGTTTTTGCATGCGGTGTTGCAGCGTCATCCAGGCGTACACGTTTACGGGGTGGAATGTGCCGACTATATGCTGAATGCGGTGGAGAAACTGCCGCCAAATGCCCAAATCATTAGTGCTGATCTGCATGATCCCCATTTGCCCTTGGCAGATAACAGCGTGGACATTGCTGTGGCGTCGGTGGTATTACACGAAATGCATCAACCGGTCAAAACACTATTGGAATTGCAACGCTGCCTGAAACCGGGTGCTTTGGTTTATATCCTGGACTGGGTGAGAGCGCCCTTACACGTCTATTTACAAAATACCGACCTGGATGTGTTTGCAGCGCAAACACCTGCTGAGCAGTTGGAGGATTTGTTTGTGCATTTTATCGAGCACAACCGTTTTAGCAGTGCGGATTTGGAGTTTCTGCTGCAACAATGCGGCTATACGGTGCTGGAAAACACGCCTTTAGTGAATGGACGTCAGGCTCGAATTTTGGCACAAAAAAAATAGACCGGTACATAAAAATAAATCTGGGAGAACTGGGATGGAACTGATTCAGATTATCGTTTTGGCCTTAGTACAAGGCTTGACAGAGTTTTTGCCCATATCCAGTTCGGCTCACTTAATATTGGTGCCGCGACTGGTGGACTGGCCGGACCAGGGTTTGGCATTTGATGTCGCTGTACATGTGGGCACCTTGAGTGCAGTGGTACTTTATTTTCGTCAAGAAGTACAAGCGATGAGTGTGGATTGGGTGGTATCGCTTAAAACCCGACAACAAACGACCAATAGCCGTTTGGCCTGGGCTGTGTTGTTTGGAACCATACCCGCCGGTCTTGCCGGTTTGGCTTTTAAAGGCTTTATCGAGGGAAATCTGCGCTCGCCATTGGTATTAGCCGGCACCACAGTGATATTTGGTTTGCTGTTATGGGCAGCGGACGTGAGCGGCAAGCGTAACCGCGATGAAACCAGCATTGGCTGGAAAGATGTGTTGATTATCGGTTGTGCACAAGCCCTGGCCTTGATCCCCGGAACTTCCCGTTCCGGTGCCACTATGACGGCAGCCTTATTTTTGGGTTTGAGCCGGGAAGCCGCAGCACGGTTTTCCTTTTTATTGTCCATACCGGTAATATTCTTGTCCGGTTTGTTGGTGGTTAAGGATTTGGTCGAGCAGAATGCCGCTGTGGATTGGCAGGCATTAGTGTGGGGTACGGTACTGGCGGGAATTACGGCTTATTTATGTATCCACTTTTTCCTCAAATTGTTGGAAAAAATCGGTATGTTGCCCTTTGTCATCTATCGCTTGGTGCTGGGTGCATTTTTGTTTTATATGTTTACTTAAAGATGAACGGCAGAAAGGTTTAAACCCGCAATCTAAGTCGTTGTTGATTAAGCCATTGCCAGGCGAGCAATGCCATACCGATGAGCGCGCACAGCCACTGCCACGCGGGATAGAGTTCAAACTCATCAAAACCCAAGCCGTAGAGAGCCACAAAGCCGACCCAGGTGGCACCGGAGCAGTGCTCGATGGATGTCATATAAGACATGGAGAGCAGAATTAAGGTGGCCGCAAGAAACGTTTGCCCATACGCGATTAGTGTTTGTTGTGTCTGGCGCAGCGCTAACAACATCCGGCCCAATAGGGTACAGGTGATCAGGTAGACCAGCAGGCTTAGTGTGTGAAACTCATAAGTCCACAGATTGAGTCCGCTGCGTGGGTCCTGGTGAGCCAGGGTAAAAACGGATTTGCGCAGTAGAAACCACAAGGCGGCAGTGGGGTTGTCTGCCCACATGAGTTTAAACAGGGGGAAGAACTGTACTATCGGGGTCAAGCCGTGGTTGACGGTGCCGCGATTTAAAATGCTGATGATAATCAGACCGATAGCAATAGATACTACGAAACAGAGCAAGCTGAGTAGCAACCAGGTGCGGCGAGGTGCTGTGGTAGGTACTAAAATCTTCATTCGTGCTTATACTATCAAATTTTAAAAACCGGATGGCATAAATTTTCCCATGGCAATCTACGCAATCGGAGACGTGCAAGGCTGTTATCAGCCGTTAATGGAGTTACTGCGAAAACTGGATTTCACGCCCACAAAGGACACCTTATGGTTCACCGGAGATTTAGTGAACCGTGGACCCGAGTCTTTAGCGGTTTTAGAGTTTGTAAAAGACCTTGGGGATAGTGCGGTTACCGTGTTGGGTAACCACGATTTGCATTTACTGGCGGTAGCTTGCGGACAAAGCCGCAAACGGCGTGACGACACCTTGGATGATATTCTTGCCAGTGACAGGCGGCGGGAGTTGCTGAACTGGTTGCGTCACAGGCCCTTGTTGCACCGGGATGTGGCTCTGGGTTTCACCATGATTCATGCGGGGTTGGCGCCTCAATGGTCGTTACCACAGGCGGAAAAGCTGGCGCAGGAAGTGGAGCAAGTGTTGCGATCCGAGCGACATGAAGAGTTTTTCCAACACATGTATGGCGATCAACCGCTGCAATGGCATGATGGTCTGAAGCAATGGGAGCGCCTGCGGTTCATCACCAACTGTCTGACACGGCTGCGTTATTCGGATATGGACGGGCGATTGTGCCTATCCAGCAAAGGGCCCGTTGGGACTCAACCGGAACGTTGCCATCCCTGGTTCCAGATTCCCCATCGGAACAGTCGCGCAGAGCAGGTGGTTTTTGGGCATTGGTCGACCTTGGGTTATTATCATCACGATGGGGTCATCGGTCTGGATAGTGGTTGTTTATGGGGAGGTGCATTGACGGCTGTGCGTTTGGATCATCCGGATCCCCCGGTCACCCGGGTCCAGTTGGACTGTCCGCAAGCACAGACACCTGTCGGTGCGGCTTAACTTTGTTGGTCCAAAATAGACACCTGCCTCCCAAATCAATACAATCCCCAGGAGATCTTTGCTTAGAGTTTCAGGGAGTGAACAATGGAGCGGTATTTTTTTGCGTTAATACTGAGTTTTTTCAGCGTCCAATGCTTCGCCGCAGATGAGGATGTGGAGGCTGATAAACCCGGGTCTATTGCGGGTGAAGTGGTGGAGTTTGGATATTACGGAAAAGCGGACGGAATGCAACGTGAACGTAATTTATCTACTCCCACCGGTTATACGCGTACCGTGGGTACAGTGGTTTTGCTCAAAAGCACCGAGAGGATTCCCTTGGAACAGGGGCGTCTATTTGGATTTAAATTTAGGATCGATGGCTTTCCCAAAGATCAGGTTGCCGTGGATTTGCGTTTGGTGGTGACCCATCCGCAAATAACACGGCCCAATGGATCCATCGTGTCGGCGTATCAATATCCCGTGACCTTGGATGTGGTGGGCGGTGCGGTTGAAAACCAGTCTGGTTACAGCTTGGATCACGACTATGAACTGGTAGAAGGGCAATGGCGGTTTCAATACTGGCTGCGGGACAAAATGTTGGTGGAACAAACCTTTGAAACGGTGAAGGCCAAACCGGTAGCTGCGCAAGCACCCTTGAATACGGTTTCAAAGCCGACTGCCACAAAGTCGGCAACGAAAAAGGCTAAAGCAACGAAGTCGATAACTGAGAAGACGAAGGCCGCTAAAACCGCTAAAGCTAAAACCGCTAAAGCTAAAACCGCTAAGGAATCAGGAACGGGGAGCGACACAATCAAGGCGCAAGTTAAATCCGAGGTGAATTCGCACAACACGAAACGCTCATCTCAGGGGGCAGTACAGTCCAAAGACGGAAAAACTCCGCTGCAGCCCAAACAACTTACATCTGCCAAGCCGGCGGCTACCCAGCAAACCGATTCCGCAGCAACCGCGAAAAAAACCGTTGCCAGGGATAAAGCGGTTGACGACTCAACACAGCCATAGGCGGTATCAGTATTATGTTGTGTTACATATACAAAAGTTTGCGAAAGCCGGATACATATGTTTATCTGGATAAAGAAGGCGAGTTTTCCGCTTTGCCGGAGTCGCTGGCGGGGTTGTTGGGACAGTTGGAGTTTGTTATGCAATTGAATCTGGCGCAACGAAAAACTCTGGCGTTAGCTGACCCAAGGCAGGTCATGCAACAAATCAAGGAACAAGGGTTTTATTTACAATTACCACCAAAGGATATGGTGTCAGGGGCATAAAATTTTATGTAAGTATTAGTTTGGCCGTAAAACAGGTGTTAGCTATGAATAACAATATCTACAAATCTTTGCTGTTTAGTTGTCTGGCTGTCATGGGGGTTTCCTGTAATCAAGGCGCGAACGCACCCGCCGCCAATGCTAAACCATTGTACGATTTTTCTTTGACTCAGGCCGATGTGGATTCTTATCTGCAATACAAGAATATTGCTGAGTCAGACAAGCAAAAACGAGAGCGTGCTGTGAGATCTTTAATTGTGCGCAATGCGCTGGCGGAAACTATTTTACAGCAACAGTGGTCCGGTCAGGCCAAGGCGTTGTCGCATGTCAAGGATCGACGCAATCAAATCCTGATCAATAACTATTTTGAAGACTACATACAGCAGCAGGTAACATCAGAGTCGCTGAAAGCGTACTACGAAAAAAACAAGGCGCAGTTTGCGGATAAAAAATTGAGGTTGGCTCTGATCCTGAAGAAAAAGCCGGCGAATGCGGCAAAGAAACAGAAAATTCTGGACCAGCTTAGTGCGCTGGTCATACAACTGAGGAAACCCGGAGCGGATTTTACTGCAGCGGCAAAAAAACATTCTGACGACAAGGAGAATGCGGCCAAGGGCGGGGATCTTGGTTGGAAAGCAGAGTCGGATCTGGAGCGAATAGTGTTTAACACCGCTGTACGGTTGCCTAAAGGCACCGTGGCCGGTCCCCTGGAAACCAAGGACGGCCTGGTGATTCTCAAAACACTGGAAGAGCCCGCCATCCAAGAGCGCGAATTTGACAAAGTGAAAGATCAGGTGGAACGTCAATTTCGCTATGCCCTGAAATTACAGGAAACCGGGAGACTGAATAAGCTGGTGGATGAAAAAGTCCGACAGGAACAGAATCGGTTTAAAATAGCGACCCGTTAAGTAGATTTATTAATGACAAAGCTGACACAGCTTACAAAGGTAACCCAATGAGCGAACTGCAAATATCCGATGAATTGATTCACGACCTGCAACAGGCACTGGTAAAAGTTGACGCCAGGGCCAATGATCCCGGGTTTGCAGTGCAATATCTTGCTGCGGTTTTGGGTTATGTGGTGGGGGAGCAACCGGGAGACTACGATGAAAAAAGTGAGTATTTAAACCAGTTATTGGGATTTGCTCAGCATGTGTTTGATGATGTCGCTGCACCGGCGGCAGTGGAAGATGAGGCATTTGGTGTATGGAAACCCGGCGACGAATGATTTTTACTTTGCGGTAGGCAATAAAAAACCCCGGCAATCCCGCCGGGGTCCTCACTTAGCGAGAAGCGAGATTCTATAGATTGTCCGCGTTTGCGGCCAAATAAGTGGCCACCCCATCCGGAGTGGCTGTCATACCTTTGTCGCCCTTGTTCCAGCCTGCCGGGCAAACTTCGCCGTGTTCCTCGGTAAACTGCAGGGCCTCAACCATGCGTATCATTTCATCAACATTTCGTCCCAAAGGCAAGTCATTTATGACCTGGTGGCGTACCATCCCGTCACGGTCGATAAGGAAGGAGCCGCGGAAGGCGACAGCGCCATCCGGTGTTTCCACGTCATAGGCTTTGCAAATGGCATGTGTCATATCGGCAACCAAAGTGTATCCCACCGGGCCAATACCGCCGCTGTTGATTGGCGTATTGCGCCAGGCATTGTGGGTGAAGTGGGAATCAATGGAAACACCAATGACTTCCACGCCGCGTTTTTTAAATTCATCCAAACGATGGTCAAATGCAATTAACTCGGACGGACAAACAAACGTGAAATCGAGCGGGTAGAAAAATACAACTGCGTATTTTCCTTTCACCGTCTCGGTAAAATTGTAGTTATCAACGATGGAACCGTCACCCAGCACGGCAGGAGCCGTAAAATCAGGAGCCTTGCGGCCAACTAATACACCCACTATTCTAATCCTCCTTACATCAAGGGAATGGTATTCCCTCGGTTCAGCAAAAAAACATAAACAAGAAATTGAAACAATCCAATACTGCGGAAATATACTTCACAGAGATAACAAGAGCGCATGGTATTGAATTATGAATAATTGATCAATACACTAAGTTATTATTTATGTCTAATCTGCCAACACTGGTGGATTTTCCCATTGCGCCGAAAGTCCGGAGGCAGGCTATCTTCCATTTTCAGGATTTGGAAGAGTTCATGTAGCGGGTCCGACAATTGAAATTTACGAAAATTGGTGGAAAACAGTAACATACCGTCGGATTTCAGTCGTTTCATCGCATATTGGATTAATTCCCCATGATCTCTTTGTATATCAAGAACATGGTTCATGCGTTTGGAGTTGGAAAAAGTGGGTGGATCCATAAAAATAAGATCAAAATCACCCTTCACGGAATTGCGAAGCCACTGCAGGCAGTCTGCCTGGATGAGTTCATGGTTTTGTAGGGCAAAACCGTTGAGTTCCAGGTTTTTGCCAGCCCATTGAATATAGGTTTGGGACATGTCCACCGAACAGGTATAAGTCGCTCCACCTAAGGCGGCGTGGACAGTGGCGGCTCCAGTGTAACAAAACAGATTTAGAAATCTCTTTTTCTTACTAAGCTGCTGGATTTTTAAACGGGTGGGCCTATGGTCTAAAAACAAACCCGTATCCAGGTAGTCCTTTAGGTTCACCAGCAGTTTACCGCCGTTTTCTTCAATAATATGAAAGTCTTTACTGTCGCCGAACTTCTCATATTGCTGCTGTTGACGTTGGCGTTGGCGGATTTTGACAAACACCTGCTCCGATGGAATATGGAACACATCACCAACAATGGCCAAAGCTTCACGCAAGCGTTGTTTGGCAATACCGGCATCAATAGTTTTAGGTGCCTGATATTCCTGCACATTAACCCGAATTATGTCGCTGTGATACACATCCACGGCTACATTGTAATTGGGTAGATCGGCATCGTATGCGCGGTATGCTTGAATGTTTTCTTTTTGTATCCAGGGTTTGAGGCGTTTGAGATTTTTTTCCAGGCGGTTTTTAAACATGAGTGCCTGCTCGTTTTCCAAGGCGCTCATATCCGGGGTCAGGTGGTGAGGTTCCCTGAAAAACCATTGGGGATCAATGTTGAAATGCAATAATTTGCATTCTATAGGGCCATTATAGATCGTATGGATTCGGTGGCTGCGCATACCCAAGCGCTTGCCCAAGATTGCATCCGCGCAGAGAATGGTGGCTTTCCACTGTGAAAAGTGGCTTTTTAATTGGTTTCCCAGCAATTCAAACAGTTCCGGCAAGTGGTTTTTCTCCGAAAGCCGTTCACCGTATGGGGGGTTGGTGAGAATCAGCCCGGGAGTCAGGTTGGGTTCACCATGGAGTTGCGACAGTTCCTGTTGCCCTACATCAATATAATCCTCCAGACCGGCGGCGCGGATGTTGAGTTTTGCTGATTTGATGGCGCGCGGGTCACGGTCATAGCCAAAGATTTTGGGTAGGCTTTTCAAACCCTCCACTTGCTGCTGTTGTGCGTGTTCCAGCAATTGATTCCAGCAGGACGCATCGTGCTGTTTCCAATGGGTGAAGCCAAAGTCCCTGCGGTAAAGGCCGGGGGCAATATTGGCAGCCATGAGGGCGGCCTCGATCAGGAATGTGCCGGAGCCACACATGGGGTCCAGTAAGCCACCGTTCTTAGCGGCTATGTCAGGCCAGCCGGCACGTCGCAAAATCGCAGCGGCCAGATTTTCTTTGATGGGAGCTTTCACCTTATTTTGGCGATAACCCCGTTGGTGTAAGCTATGACCCGATAAGTCCAGGCTTAGGCTGACCCGGTTGGATTTCATAAACATGTTAATACGTATGTCAGGCGATTGCAGGTCCACATTGGGACGTTGCCCCAGTTTGCTTTGGAATTGATCCACAATGGCGTCTTTGGTTTTTTGGGCGCCAAATAAGCTATTGCGCACAAAGGAGTGTTTGGCGACAAAATCCACGGCAATACTGTTGTGGGCGCCAAAATGTTGTGACCAGTCCAGTGCGTAGACCGCATCGTACAATGCTTCCATATCCTGTACTTCGCATGTTTTTAGCAGCAACAAAATCCGATTGGCAACCCGAGACCAGAGGCACATGCGGTAGGCCAGTTCCATGGAGCCGTTAAAACTCACGCCACCTCCGCTGAGCTGAATATTTTTTGCGGAAAAAGATTGCAACTCATCGGCAATTAAGGGCTCTAAGCCTTTAGCGGCGGTGGCAAAGAATGTGTGGGTGGACGAATTCATCAAGGGATGGTTAAATAGTGTACAGCTGCTATGTCAATTAAGACCCGCGCCAATGTTGCGAACCGGGTATGAATAGGCCATTATTTTGCAATACGATTGCGTCATTTCCATGGGGGTTCGGCGTTATGGCAGGCTCAGTTGTAACGCTCATGTCAACCCCGGTTGTAACCATGGTTCTAACTCCCATGGCTCTAACCCCCACGGTTGTAAGCTCGAAAACGATGGGTTCGTAATATCATTGGTTCAATGCGCATGAGTTTTGTTCCACAGGGCGTGTTCTTGAAAAATTCCGTGTTGGCCGCACCTAGTAGCCTGTGACTAGCCGCTGGTGGATTGTACGTTATTTTGTCGGATTTCGCCTAGTTACTTGTAAAGCCCTGTGGTTTTAGGGTGCCTGCAGTTGGATAAATCATTGGTTTTCGTGGTGTTGGTGCTTTTCACACCCGTTTTTTCTTAACGGGTCGACCGAGGATCGGCACAGTAAATGCTGGGTTTTCAACAAGGGTTTGCCGACCCTTGCGCCGTTTGTGGCGCTTGATGTTTAGTCAGGGACAAGGTCGATTTAGTGTTTTGGCGGGCACTGAATTGTTTGTATTATATACACTCTATACTCGTCAAACAGACGGAGGTTGTTATGTCGTTCTCGGATTTACAAATTGGTTCCAGCCCGGTGGTCTCTGGAATTGTCTGGTTTTTCCTGCTGACACTATTTCTCTATATGGCCAGAGATGCGGCTCACAAAACCATTTTGTCCTTATGCCGGATCCTCCGTAATGGTTTTCGTATGTCTGCACGTACTTTGGTCCCTTTGGAACACAAAGTCGCGCTGCGTAATAAGGAAGTTTTGTTGGCAGCCGGACGTGAAGCTAAGGAGCGTGAGCTGGAGCGAGAATTTGAACGCATTAGCGCAGCGGTGAAGAAGGAACTGGCTGATACGCCCACGTTGAATCGGCGTGTATTGGAAGAAATTACTAAGCTGGAAGACGATTACAAACTCAGTGCCGAGGTTCCGCCTCCGCCGCCGGGTTGGGTTAATGCAGTCGATGCCGTCGCTAAGATTCCGGCGAAAAGTGACCCCATAGTTGCGGATATCCTGGAAGATATTCACGGTTCTCTGGTAAAGGCTCACAATAACACTACAGAGGAATACCGCAATTCCCGCAAAGAACGGCACCAGTTACTGAAAAATATGGTGCCTTCCTGGCGTAAAATGCTGGAAGTAGTCAACACGGCTGACAAGAATGTCACTGCTCTATTGGAGCGCGCCAAGATCATAGACCGTTATATGGATGACTATGAACAGATCATTAACGGAACCGACCGGGCCGTTCGGGAGTTGTCCGAGTCCTCCTTCAAACATTTTTTTACGTCCACCTTTGTGTTATTGATAGCGGTCGGTGGCGCCATGATCAACTTCAGTCTCATTGCCCGTCCCATGGCAGAAATGGTGGGCGGTAATACGTATATCATGGACTATAAAGTGGCAAACATTGCGGCCATGGTGATTATTTTGGTGGAAATCACCATGGGGTTGTTTCTCATGGAGTGTATGCGTATTACTCGTTTGTTTCCTGCTATTGGTTCATTAAAGGACTATATTCGAGTCAAAATGATTTGGTTTACATTTACCATTCTACTGTCACTGGCTTTTGTTGAAGCCGGGCTGGCGTACATGCGTGAATTGTTGGTACAAGATGAACTCGCGACATCCGCCTTGTTAAGAGGGGGAGCAGCAGAAGCTGTGGATAATGGTTATTTATGGATAACCACCGTGGCGCAAATGGGTATGGGTTTTGTTTTACCTTTTGCTTTGACTTTTGTGGCAATCCCATTGGAAACCTTTGTTTCTTCCTTGCGTTCCGTGATGGGGGGGGTAACGGTGGCCTTGATTCGCGTCGGCGCCTTTGGTTTACGAATCACGGGTAACGGGTTCTTGCATTTGGGTAATTTGATGGTGCACTTGTTTGATCTGCTGGTATTTATGCCTCTGTGGCTGGAGAAAATGGTTAAAAACAAACCCCGGCCGGTGGCTGCCTCAGGGCCGCGACAAAGGAAGTTGGAACAGGCCGTTATGAAGGAGGCGTCCTGATGCCTAATGTTATGGCTAAAGTTTTTTGGGCTTTTCTGCTGGTATTGATAGGTGTTCTCAGTGGGTGTTCGGGTGAGGACGAAAAGGAAAAGGCGTCCACCGGCCCTACCTCTCATGCACGTGGCGTATATATGTTAATAGATACCTCCGGGACGTATACCAGAGAGTTGCGCAAGGCGCAGCAGATTATCAATGTCTTGTTGTCAAAGCTGTATCCCGGTGATTCTTTTGCCGTGGCCAGAATCGATACGGGCAGTTTCAGCGAGAAGGACATTGTGGCTAAGGTGACCTTTGATGACCGGCCCAGTAAAGCCAATCAACAAAAACGTATATTCAAAGAAGAAATTAACAAGTTTGTGAAAAGCGTTAAACCGGCTTCTTACACCGATATCACCGGAGGTATTTTGCAGGCGGCGGAATATTTAAATGAAAAAAATCCGGGACAAAAGACCATTTTGATTTTTTCTGACTTAAAGGAAGAATTGGATAAACGCTATAATCGTGACATCCAATTTAAACTCAAAGGTTATGATGTTATTGCTTTAAACGTAACGAAACTGCGTACGGATAATTTCAATCCTCAAGAGTACCTGGATCGTTTACAGGAATGGCAGATCAGAGTGGAGTCGGGTGGTGGAAAATGGAAAGTCACTAACGACATGGACCAGATCGATAATATTTTAATAAACTAATATAACCCTCCAGTCCCGTATTGCGGGACTGGAAAACTCTCCTATAGTTACCGTTCTAGGGTTTGCCCTAGATTTATTTTCCTTTCTTTGTATTAAGATTAATATCAGGATCGTCCACACACCTTGTTCATACGGCCGGCTGATTTAGTGGTTTGTCATACAAGTGTGTTTTTACAGAGAGGGATGCATTACACTGCGGTCCATACATGCTGTGAAAGTTGGACTTGTTGGTATCATGACGTGCCATAATTCCTGAGTTTCCATTGTTTGAAACCCAGGATGCAAGTTTAGGGGATCAAACTTAAAGTATGTCTATAACTATATATTTGTTTATAACTCACGTAAGGGAGAGGTAATGAATACAATTGCAAAATCCATAACAACGGCGTTGTTTACTGCCGGCTTGGTTGTCGGGTGTGCTTCCACCGGGGGCGGAAAAATGGCCGGCCACGATGGCCACGCAAAAGCGGAAGAGAAAGATGCCGGTCACGGGCACGACTACCGCACTTTCCACACCGATGGTAAGATCGATTACGGCAAAATTGGTGATTCTTATACCGCGGATCTGGTTATGTATTTGGCTGGAAACCAGTTCATGGTTATGGAAGAGCTGATCAAAGACTTCCAAAGTAAAAACCCGGATATCAAAACCGTTTATGTAGAAACCATTCCCCCAGGCCAAATTTTGAAAAAACAGATTTTGGCGCAAGGTCAGATTGATGGTCAGGACACCAACCAAAATCCGGATCTGTTCGCCAGCGTAAATATCAACCATCTTAAAAAGCTGAAGAAAAAAGGCCGTATGAGCCAGCACATCGTTTACACTCACAATAAGTTGGAGTTGATGGTGGCTGAAGGCAATCCCAAAGGTATTAAAGGTCCAGAGGACTTGGGGCGGGATGATCTGGTTCAATCGCATCCAAACCCTTTAACCGAAGGTATCTTCAAGTTCTACGGTTCAGCCATGCTCAAAGATCTCAATTTGTATGACAAAGTAACCGCGGGTGCTAAATGTAAGAGCTGTTGGGCGGTTGCCGGCAAAACCTGGTTTACCTCGCGCCATCACCGCGAAACTCCTCATCGCATTGAAAACGGCGAAGCCGATGTAGGCATTGTATGGACCACCGAAGTGGTACACGCTAAAGCCGAAGGCCGAAAAATTGATGGTGTCAGCATCCCGGCTCCCTACAACAAGCAGGAAGAAGTGGCTTATGCTATCGGTGCTTTGAACGAAGCTCGAAACGCAGAAAATGCCAACCGCTATTTGCAGTATCTGGCTACCGAGGCCGCGCAGGGTATTTACGCCAAATACGGCTTTCTTAACGCGACCGCTGAAGAGTTAACGGTTAAAGATCTGTAATTCAAGATTGTTGTTAAAGCGAAAAGCCCCCCGGCAGCATAGCTACCGGGGGGTTTTTATTTGGTATCTGCCTATTGCTTAGCGGCGGTGATGCGGTGTTTGTTGCGTGGCTTCATTGACTCGGATATTACGCCCACTGAAGTCGATGCCATCCAGTGCTGCGATGGCGGCGTCTGCATTGGTGGCGCTCATTTCCACAAAACCAAAGCCGCGAGATTTTCGGGTGGCGCGATCAATCATGATACGGGATGAATGTACCGCTCCATAGGGTTTGAACAGATTGGTCAGATCATGGCGGTTGGCGTTAAAGGAGAGATTGCCTACATAGATGGTTTTTACGTTTTCTTGGAGGCCATCGCTGGGGCGACCTGGAACCGTCACTCCCACTAAGTGACCAATGAGCAAGCCGGCCAATACGCCAAATATTAATGTGCTGCTGTTATCCCCCAGCACCGGTGCAGAAAATCCTGCAATGGCGGCGAAAAGAATCAGCACGGGTAAACCGCTGGCATAGGTTTTTATGTTGGGCATATGGAAGTATTTCATGTTTTCACCTGTTTTATTTTGGTATTCGGTGTTGGTTTCTTACAGTCGTGGAAACCGACTGTTGGTTAAAGATTTACACTAAAATGATGCGTGGTAATGTTATCTAACTATATCCTAAAAATGGGGTGTGATATTATTTAGTTACAAAATTGTTACGGCTATTTTTGTAGCAGCAATTGTTGCAAAAACGGTTCAGTAATTGTCAGCAGTGAGGAATGGATCTACACTGCTTACTGATGCGTAATGGGAGCAGAGTCTTATGAAGCGGTGGCAATGTCAGGTTTGTGGATTTATTTATGATGAAACGGAAGGGCTGCCGGAAGAAGGAATCGAGCCCGGAACATTGTGGGGCGATATTCCGGACGATTGGATGTGTCCCGATTGTGGGGTATCAAAGTCGGATTTTGAGATGGCACCGCTTGATGCATAACCTTGCGGTGCGGTGCTAAATATCCGTTGTTGCTATTGCACACGGTTTTACCCTGCGTTGTGCGTTTGTCAGGTGTTTGTGTCTATCCGTTTGGCGATTTCTGTTATGGTGGGTAGATCGAATAGATCGGTCAAATCCAAACGTCCAGGATATTCAACATCAATTTTTTCATGCAACTCCGTCAGTGCCAGGGAGCTGATACCAATTTCGAATAAATTATCGTTCTTTCCTAAGGTTTTGCTCTCCATAGCTTCATTGAAGATCTTCAGCAGATACGCTTCTGTGGAGTTTACGTCCACGGTTTCAGTGTTGTTTGCGTTGTCAATGGCATCTTGCCGGAAGGGTGCCATTAGGGTCTGTAGCTGTTCCAGCGGCTCGTTGAAGTCACCGTTGATATAAGCGGCTCCCAGGTGATGCCTTTGAATTTTACCGCTGGTGGTTTTGGGGACTCGGTTGACAGGAATGACTTTGGAGACGACTAAACCCGTTTGCTCATTAATGGTACGGCTGATATTTCTTACCAGAGGGACGAACATTTTCAAATCGTTGCGGAACACTACAAAAAATATCAATTCGCTGTCTTTGGCAACGTCCTGAGTCAGGCCATAAGCGACGATTTTTCCCAACTCCAGATAGGGATCCGCATTCAGGGCAATGGTTTCCAAGTCATGGGGATAATAGTTTTGGCCATTGACGAATATTATGTCTTTAGTGCGTCCGGTAATAATCAGTTCACCGTTTTGGATAAAGCCCACATCGCCGGTGTCGAGCCAGCCATCTCCGGTGAAGGCCTCGGCCGTACCGGCCTCATCTCGATAAAAGCCACGGGTCACTGAAGCACCACGGATTTGGATTTCACCTACGTGATTTTCGTCGAGGCGGTTATTGTCTTCATCGGTAATTTTGATTTCGCAGGAATCGATATTTGGTCCTTCAATAACAAAGGCCAAGCTGTCCGGGTCGCTACGTTCTGCAGGTTTAATGCGGTCGCCGATTTTCAATTGGTGTCGGTCGACGCAAACATATTTTAATCCGGTGTCCGGCTCAGGCATGGTTACGGTTAAAGTGGCTTCTGCCAGGCCGTATACCGGTTGCATACTTTGTTCTGCCAGGCCGCTGGCTTGCATGGTTTGCATAAAATCTTCACATAAATCCACAGAGATGGGTTCGGCACCGTTATAGATGTAACGCACATTGGAGAGGTCCAGGGTGGTATCCGGCTTGTTGCGATAGGCTTTCAGGTAGTGCTTATAGCCGAAGTTGGGTGAGTTAATAACAGTGGCGCGGTGCTCGCTGGCTTTTTTCAGCCAAATTAGCGGGCGCCGGCTAAACAAATCCGTGGGGATCAGGTAATGGGACATGCCATAGGCAGTTGGGAACAGGTGAAACCCTATCAAACCCATGTCGTGAGTTAGAGGCATCCAGCTGAGAAAAGTCTCCTTGTCGCTATAACCATTGCGGTCCCCGGAGGCTTTAGTGCAGGCCAAGAGATTGGCATGGCTTAGCATGATGCCTTTGGGTTCCCGGGTAGAGCCGGAGGAAAACTGGATAAACGCAATGCGATCCGGCGTAATTGCCGCGGGTTCGGCTTTGTCACCCTCGGCGGGGAGTTGCTCCAGCAGTATGGCGGCGTCGCGTAATTGTTTTGGGCTTAGATCCAGATCGGGTTTGGCGTCCAGGAACTTCAATAACATGTCTATTTGTTTTTCGTTGGTGACTAATTGTGCGTGATTGAGTCTTTTGAAAATACGCACCAGTTTTCCCCGGTGCTCGTCGCTAATACCCACAGCAACGGGAACAGCAACAATACCGCCCAAAATACAGGCCCAGAAGCTGATCAGAAATTCCTGCAAATCATTGCTGTGAATAATGACATGATGATCCTCCTGAATGCCTCGGCTTTGAAATACCCACAGCCGTTGCAATGCTTTCTCATACAGTTGGGGATAAGACAAGTGAGTTTCCGAATTGAAACCGTGAATAAAAGTGATTTTATTTTGTTCGGTTTTGTTCTGTTGTATCGCTTCTATCAAGGTTGTGGGGAAAGTCATAGGATGTCCAAAGTATTGTAAGTAGGCCGCTCAAATGGCGGGGTATTATAACCCAAGTTCGGTTAAAATGGCGGCCCCGGCGCACGCTTCGGGAAAAAATGTCAATTACCTGGATTTATCTTGAAAACGGAGTTTTGGGCTGCAAAGTGGACCAAAATCCAGTTGAGGTGGGTTCAGTTGGTATGTTTTTGCATTGCTAGAGGATTAATGTGAGAAAAATGACCACAGGCCGGCGTTTGGCATATTGGTTCGCCAAGCCGGTGTTATCTGCCATCATACGGTTCATATGGTTTAGTTGCCGTGTACAGGCCGTGCAGGGTGACGAGCATGTAAGGCCGTTTCTGCAGCAAGGCCAAGCGGTTATCCCTTGTTATTGGCACCAGCAAATTCTTTTTTGTTTCTACTACATGGTACAACTGGTGCGACGAGGTTTGGGTGTCGGCGTATTAATTAGTCCTTCAGTGGACGGGGAACTTCCGGCGCGCTTGGTACAATCTTGGGGGGTTGGCGTAGTACGGGGTTCGGCAACACGTACCGGAGCTGCAGCAATCCGGGATTTGTATCGCTTAGTTACCCAGGATAAGGTGTCTCCAATACATACGCCGGATGGTCCTACCGGACCTGTTTTCCATTTCAAAGCCGGCGTGGTCCTGTTGTCGCAAATCACAGGAGCGCCTATTTTACCCATTGCCTTTGCTGCTGATCGCTACTGGAAACTTTCCTCATGGGATCAGTTTCTGATCCCCAAACCGTTTGCGCGCGTGCAAATTGTAGTAGGTGAGCCGGTTTATGTGGCAAAAAGATCTTCTAAAGAAGAGCTGGAAGAGGCGCGGTTGCTGGCTCAAACTCGATTGCAGGCATTGGTGAAGCAGGCTGAAGCGAGTTTGGAGTCATAGAGTTTGAAGTCATAGTTAGGGATTACTTCCAACGGAAAGCCACAGCACCTATCAGCAAAAATACCAGGGTCATGATGCTCAGAGTCGCAATTTCAGGAATGAGCTGCGGTAAAGTTTTTCCGTCGATCATCACCGCTCTGACGCCGTCAATCATATGGGTCAGAGGAAAGACCTGCGCCAACTGCTTAACCACTGGGTCCAGATTTTCCAAAGAGAACCAAACGCCGGAAAGAAACATCATCGGCCAACTGATCATATTCAATATACCACCGGCTAATTCCTCGTTACTGACCCGGGCGGCTACAATGAGGCCCATGGCGACCATGCTGGCCGTGCCCAGCAAAAACAGTAGGAACAAGGTGCCATAGGAGCCTGCCATGCTGAAATCCAGGAAAAAATCCACTCCTGCATAGACACCCATGGTGATCACGGTGATGAGTGCCAAGCGTGAAGCGATTTGGGCGCTTAGAAACTCCAGTGCAGTTAAGGGCGTGGCGCTAAGACGTTTTAAAACTCCGTTCTTTCGGTAGCGCACTATGACATAGCCGATACCAAATAAGGCGCTGAACATAATGTTCATGCCGAGAATCCCGGGAACCAGCCAATCGATGTAGCGTACTTGCTTGCCGCTGATTTCGCCTTTTTTGTACGCTGTATCCTTGTTTCGTGCCAGCAATTCAGTACCGTGGAACATGCGCTCCAGGACATAGCCTTTGGGTGACTCGGGGTTAATCCAGTATTGCCGGGTGTCTGTGTTTAGCAGCATATCGAGTTGGTGGCGCGCTACCTTGTGAAGAGCGGTTTCCTGGTCACTCACAGGTATAAACTGTATATACTTGGCCTCCAAAAAATGCGGTTTGGCGATGGTGGCGCTTTCACCCATGAGCCCTACCTTGTAGACATCCATAGACTTGTTGGAAAAGGCGAAGGCAAAGCCGAATACCAGCAATACCGGGAAAAGAATGTTCCAGGCTAAGGCTGAACGATCGCGGTAAAATTCCAAATTACGGGCGATGAACACCGCATTAAAGCGTCTTAGATTCATGATCGCAACTCCTTGCCCGTCAATTCAATGAACAAGTCTTCCAGGGTTGCGTGGCGTACATTCATTTGGTTCAGGGAAACGCCTTTTTGCATCAGTTGTTCCAGGGTATGGTTAACATCGGGAGTGGTCACGGAAAAGTGCTCGCCATGGGCTATGGGGTGCAGTCCTAAGCTTTTGCAGGCGGCTTCGGCGTCCCGGTTGTGGAATTCCAATACAGTGTCACTAAAGTGGCTGGTTAACAGTTCCTTGGGAGAGCCACGGGCGATGATTTTACCATGATCCATAATGGCGATTTCATCGCATAGGGCGTGGGCTTCTTCCATATAGTGGGTGGTAATCAGAATGGTTTTGTTGTCCTGTTTGATTTGATTGATTAAATCCCAGAAATTACGTCTGGACTGAGGATCAAGTCCGGTGGTGGGTTCATCCAAAAATATGATTTCCGGGTCATTAATCAGAGCAATGGCTAACAATACCCGTTGTCTTTGTCCTCCGGACAGGCTTTGGGTGTCCTGCTGTAAAAACTCGGATAGTGCGCATTTATCGATCAAGGTGTCGATGGCAGCCGTTTTTTCATACAAGCTGGAAAATAAATCGAGAGTTTCCTGTACAGTAATAAATTCAGGTAAGGCGGTCGATTGGAACATGATGCCGGCTTCGGCACGGAAGCGATCCCCAAGAGATTGCCCTTTATAGAGGATTTCTCCGCTGTTGGCTTGCTGAATGCCTTCCAGCATTTCTATGGTAGTGGTTTTGCCTGCGCCGTTGGGTCCAAGTAAGCCAAAACAGCTGCCGGCGGGAATAGAAAAGGATATTCCGTTTACAGCATTGAGTTTCTTAAAGTTTTTGTGCAGGTTTTTGACTTCGAGCGTCTGTTCCATGGGTTTCAGTACGTCCTGAAAAGTTTAATTGTATAATAATAAAGGGACACCTTGTTTAATCCAGGTGGGTTATTCGCATCCACTGGACTTTTTTCCTCAAGATGGAGTCGGTTTTTCTGGGCCGTATTTCGAACGAGTTTCGAGCTTGAAAGTTAAGTGATTGATATTAAAAATTAAAGTATAGTGGTTAATTAGTAGGGAGACACGGTAGAATAGGTGGGTTAAAAACAGAGTGTGATGTACATTCCCAACCGCTCGCTGTCAGCGCCAATCAGTGGAGAGACACTGCTAATTTTCTGGTTTGAGCCTATGAACCGCAAGTTAAATTTTAGTCTACCCCGCCCAAAGTCGTTTCTAAAACTGATTCTGCTCGGTTTTGCCTTTGTGGTGTTACCCCTGTTGGTGGCATTGGGTCTGGCCGCCTGGTATGCGGACCAGATGGCGGATCAAAGTCAGCGGGCAGTGTATCAAGCCGCTGTTGCGACTCAAAGTAGCCGTATGTTAGTGGAGCAGGTAACGGTTATGGAACGCGCGGCCCGGCAATATCAAGTGCTGGGGGATGTGGCATTGTTTAAGGCGTATCGAGAAGCGCATGACAAATTTCAGCAGACGGTGGCCACTTTGTTAACGTTTCCCTTGGAGGAAACAGTTCGATTTCAACTGACGCAGTTAAACAGTATAGAGTCGCGAATTCTGCGGGTGATGGAAAACAATCCCTACAACAGTGAAAAGAGCAAGGCGGAAATTGCCGGGTTTGAGCAACTGGCTTCGGGATCACGGGAAATATTGAACGGCAGTCAAACCGTCATCGATAGGGAAGTGCAAGAGATGTACGATTTGGCAGGTAAAGCCCAAAAACTCATTTTCTGGTTTGGCTTAACAGTGATTCCGGCTGTGGTGCTGATTGTGCTGGGGTTTACCATTTTGATTTCTCGGCCGATTGCACAAATTGACCAGGCCATACGCAAGCTCGGCGATGGGGAACTTTCTACCCCCATCCAGGTGGCGGGACCGCAAGATTTGGAGTCTTTGGGAGAGCGTTTAAACTGGTTACGCCAACGTTTGGCAGAGGTGGAAGAAGAGAAAGTGAAGTTTTTGCGCCATGTGTCGCACGAGTTGAAAACGCCTTTAACCGCTTTGCGTGAAGGTACGGATTTATTGGCGGATGGGTTGGTGGGTCAGTTGAAACCGCAACAAAAGGAGGTGGTGCAAATTTTAGGTTCTAATACGGCACAATTGCAGCATTTAATTGAAGATCTACTGAATTTTAGCGTGGCGCATCTGAAAAAACCGGATTTACACCAGGATAGAGTGCCTTTGGACAAACTCATGCGTCGGGTGATAGCCGATCAGAAATTAGCCATAATGTCGAAGCAACTGCGGTTAAATGTACGATTTGACCCGGTTTCTATCCGCGGTGACAAAGAAAAATTGCGAGTGGTGTTTGATAACCTGCTTTCAAATGCCGTAAAATTTTCTCCTCGACAAGGAAAAGTTGAGATTGCGGTGAGAAAATTGGAAAACAGCGTGGCGGTAGACATTCGCGATGCCGGGCCGGGGATTCATTCCTGGGAAAAAGAGCGGGTTTTTGAGGCGTTCTACCAAGGTGAATCGGTTGCTGAAGGGCACATCAAGGGAACGGGATTGGGACTGTCAATTGCCAGGGACTATGTGCAAGCGCACGGTGGTCAGATCGCTGTCAATGAGAAGAATATAAAGGGAGCGCATGTATCCTTGCGATTGCCGTTGGACGTGGCTCAGGGGGCTGCATGACGTTGTATATGTATTTGAAAATAATTATAAGTGTTACTGTCGTTATATTTCTAGCTGCTTGCGAGGTGCTCAATCAATCCATGTTGGAGCGACCGGCTCCAGTGGCTGAGTTTTCATATGAACAGCAACTAAAGGAAAGTGAACGATTGGCGCGGGAAGAAGCCAAAAGCAGTATGGCGGTCGTCAATCCTTCGGATGAAGAAACCCTGTTAACCTTGATGCGTTATTCGCGCTTTATTGCCGAGTTGACCAAGCCGGAAATAACCCGGGAGCATGAAAAAATCAGTGGACTCAATGTCAGCGAGCCTACGGTGCGCAGCCGCTTTAAACTCGCCATGCTCTTGAGTTTACCCACGGCACATTTTCATGACGCCAGGAAAGCCAAAAACATTCTTATTGAATTTATCGAAGAGAGTGAAGAACATGCTCCAACGCTGCGGGAATATGCTTTTGTGTTACTGGAAGATATTGACAAGAAAGCCAAATTCCAGCTGGAGTCCACCAACTTACGACGTAAATTGCGTCACGAACAGCAGCTCAGGTTGCAATTGGAACAAAAACTCGAGGCTTTGAAATCCATTGAGGAGAGTATCAGTCAACGCCAAAATCAACCAGAGGAAGCAGCACAGTGATTCGAGGCAAAACCCTATTAGTGGACGACGACCCGGATTTGTTGCGGTTAATGTCCATCAGAATGCAGTCGGCCGGTTACGAAGTCAATGCGGTTGAGAGTGCGGAGAAGGCCATCGCCAAATTGGCAGTGGTGCGTCCCGATGTGGTGATTACCGATTTGCGCATGGATGGTATGGACGGCTTGGAGTTGTTTGATGTGATCCATGAAATGAATCCTTCCTTGCCTGTCATCATATTAACTGCGCACGGCACCATTCCCGAGGCGGTGGAAGCTACTAACCGGGGTGTGTTTAGTTTTCTTTCCAAGCCTTTTGACGGCAAGGAACTCATTGAAAAAGTCGACAAGGCTTTACAGCTGTCTGCGGTGATCAAGCCCGATGAAGAAGACGGTGATACTTCCTGGCGCGATGCTATTGTTACCCGCAGTCCGGCGATGGAGGACATACTGCGCCAAGTGCGTATGATTGCACAGGAGAACATCAGTGTATTTATTAACGGTCCCAGTGGATCCGGTAAAGAATTAATCGCCGATGCGTTGCATAAGGCCAGTCCGAGGCGCAATCAGCCCTTTGTGGCAATAAACTGCAGTGCCATCCCCGAGGCTTTGTTGGAGTCAGAGTTGTTCGGGCATCGTAAAGGCTCCTTTACCGGCGCTATTAAAGATAATAAAGGTTTGTTTTTATCGGCCCATGGCGGCACCTTACTTCTGGATGAAATAGGCGATATGCCTTTGGCCTTGCAGGCAAAATTATTGCGTGTATTGCAGGAGAACCGGGTTCGTCCCATCGGTGGCAGCGAAGATGTGGAAGTGGATGTAAGAGTTATTTCCGCAACCCATAAGGATTTGGAAAAAGCCATGGAGGACGGTTTATTTCGTCAGGATTTGTATTATCGACTCAACGTTGTAGCCATCGATTTGCCGGCTCTCAATATGCGTCGGGAAGATATCCCATTGTTAGCGCAGCATTTTTTGAAAAATGTGGTGAGTAAAACCAAGAAAAAAATCACCGCTTTTTCCCCCGAAGCAATGGAGCTGCTGGTGGCTGCACCCTGGCCGGGAAACGTAAGGCAGTTACTCAATGTGGTGGAGCAGGTGTGCGTTTTGACCACAACCCCTATTATTCCTGCTTCGTTGGTGCAGCGGGCTTTAAAAAATCCCAGTCACGAAATTATGTCCTATGCCGAAGCGCGAGGTCGTTTTGAGCGACAGTATTTGTGTCAGTTACTGCAAATCACTTCGGGTAAAGTGAGCCAGGCTGCACGATTGGCCAAGCGCAATCGTACCGAGTTTTATCGCCTACTGAATCGCCATAATATCGATCCCGCTTTCTTTAAACGCACAGACACCATGGAAAATGAGTAGATATCATCTGTCGCGCCTCAGCGACAGGAATTAATTCAATAAAATCATTTGCTTGGCTGGCTTTCTTGTATGGCTGTCGCAATCTGGCGACAGTTACCTCGGATCTTTCCTGTTATTCAACTCAAATATCGCTCTATCTAATTGATAATTAACAAAAAATAAAGTTGGCATAAGGATTGCTATATAGGGATTGAGGGCAGCCGGTTAGTAGCGACTTCCTATCGGGACGCCAGACTACTCTCCCACCCGTTCACGCGCTTGCGTTGTAAAGAGTTGGGGTTACGAGGGTGTATTGAAACTCTTTCGAGCGTGGGACACACGCAGTACGACATGGAGTATTCGATGGGAAGTCCAGGCTTTGCTGCCTAGAACGAAACAATGGGAACAATATGATTGATTTGGTAAAAATTTTGATGCCTATGAAGACCAGCCCAAACCTGAGTCATGCCGACCGGGTAAGTCGTCTGCTGATCTGCTGTGCACTCATATTGCTCACCTTGACGGTTAACTCCCATGTGGATCATCCCGGCTCGTTCGCGTTACTGTCTATCTTTTTCTATACCACAGCCCTGTTGTCATGGGACCCTTTTTACGATTTTCTGGGGATTTCAACCTATGATGAGGCTGCTCCGCAAACTACTTCTATAGAAAAAGTAACGCAGGCCGGGACGACCACCCCTGTAAAACCCGTGTTTGTTTTTGCCACAGGAACCCCTGTGGCGGGTATGGGAACGAGTGCGGGGTTGGGTGTGGCGAGTGAGCTGCAGCAAATTACCCAATTCGACACGGAAGCGGCATAGATGTCCGTTTCCGTCAATTTTTCTTTCCTTTGGTAATGGAGGGTTGCGCCGGTCCCGTCTCTTTGCCGGCGCTGTTTTTTTCTACCAAGGCCAGTAAGTTTCTTTAGGTTTTTCCAGAAGTTCTCTAGAACAATTCGATATCATCATCCGGTTTTTCCGGTTCTTCATGGCTCATATTGACGGCGTCTTCCAAGCTTATACCGGATACGATTGCATTGAATAAATGGCGGTCCGATTCCAAGGTGTACTTGTCCCGTATGGCGTCTTGAAGCGCCTTCCAATGGGATGGGTCTTGCAACTGTTCTTCGTTGCTGACCAGTTCAGATAGGCGGTCCAGACTGAAACTTAAGTGGGCCAAGCGTTGTGACAATTTGTCGTAAAACTGAAAGGCAATAATAGCAGACTGAATGCGTTCGGATACCATCGCACAATCGTTCTTGATGATATCGGCAGTCATATCATTCTCCAGTTCCTGTGCAGCTAAGCTGATATCCTGCATGTTGTCCATCATGATGGTGAACGAGTTGGCCAATGCCGTGATGGATTCATCGCCGCTTTCCATGGTGACTTTGATTTGTGCGATTGCGAGTCGGAGCAATAGGGCTGTTTCTTGTTCCGGGTTCCAGTGCTGTTGCATTTTTTGCGCGGTATTGTTCTTCATAACTCAATGCTCTGCTGGAATCAATTTGGAAAATCCGTGTTTGTATGATTATCCTGCAATCAATGATAAAGCTGTGTTTGGGTCCATAAATTTGTCGGCGTGAACTATTTTTACTTTAGGTTTTCGGTGCATGCAAAGGTTAAATGGGTATTTAGCATTGTGGTGTATGGGTTTGTCCCGTAAGATGACATCTGTGCCAAGCCTTTGATGTAAAACCGAAAGGCCATTTATTAAATGGAACTCAGGAGGTGAATCAATGCGTATAACGACATTACCGGTAGTTTTTTCAATTTTTACCCTGTTCTGCTTGCCCTTGGCAGCGGAGGAGGCTGCCAAAGCTGAAGAGCAAAAAGAGGACGCCGGTCACAGTAAAGACTATCGAACATTTCATGTTGATGGGAAAATTGATTACGGGGACATAGGCGATTCATATAGTGCGGAATTAGTCATGTATTTGGCCGGAAACCAGTTCATGGTAATGCAGGAGTTAATCCAGGATTTTCAAAAAAAATACCCGTCAGTTCGCTCTGTCTATGTAGAAACCATACCGCCGGGACAAATTTTAAAGAATCAAATTTTGAAACAGGGAGAAATTGACGGGCAAATGACCTCTCAAAACCCGGATTTGTTTGCCAGTGTTAACCAAAATCACTTACGCAAACTCATTAAGCTCAATCGAATGCGCAAATTCATGATTTACACTCACAATAAATTGGAGCTGATGGTCAAAAAAGGCAATCCTAAGAATATTAAAGGGGTAGAGGATTTGGGACGTGCGGATTTGGTGCAATCCCATCCCAATCCGTTAACGGAAGGTATTTTCAAATTTTACGGTTCAGAAATGTTAAAAGACGCCGGTTTGTATGAAAAAGTCACCGGTGGTAAAGAATGTAAGGAATGTTGGGCCATCCCCGGAAAGACTTGGTTTACTGCCCGGCACCATCGGGAAACTCCACACCGGATAGAAACCAATCAGGCTCACGTGGGCATTGTATGGACTACAGAAGTGCAGCACGCCATCTCCGAGGGTAGAAATATCGAAGGTGTGGCCATTCCGGCACCGCTGAACAAACAAGATAAAGTGGGCTATGCCATTGGCCAGCTGACTAATATTCGCAATCCCAACAATGCGGCTCGGTTCTTGGCTTATTTGGCAACACCGGATGCGCAAGCCATTTACGCTAAATACGGTTTTGTTCAGGCCACCGAAGCCGATTTGAAACTTAGAGATAATTAATAAAATTAATTAATTCAACAAGTTAACTCTTTATGGGTCCTGGTTTACAGGGCCCATTATTTTTACTCTCCCACGTACGAAAAAACCTGTCCGGCTCGAAATTTGCTGTATAATCGGCGCCTTTGCCTTCAGCCCCTTATTGATAGTGTTCGTTACAGAACATCATTATTACAGAGTGTTATTACAGAGCGTTATTATTACAGAGAAAGTATCGTGATTGAGAATTTAAGAAACATTGCCATTATCGCCCACGTCGACCATGGAAAAACCACCTTAGTGGACAAGCTGTTACAGCAGTCCGGGACACTGGTGAGCCGTGGTGAAACTCAGGAACGGGTCATGGATTCCAATGACCTGGAAAAAGAGCGTGGTATCACCATTTTGTCCAAGAACACTGCTATCAAATGGAGAGACTATCGCATCAATATTGTAGACACCCCCGGACACGCAGACTTCGGTGGCGAGGTGGAACGGGTGTTATCCATGGTGGATTCCGTATTGTTATTGGTGGATGCGGTGGAAGGACCTATGCCGCAAACCCGCTTTGTTACCCAAAAAGCACTGGAACACGGCCTTAAACCCATAGTGGTGATCAACAAAATTGACCGTCCCGGTGCTCGGCCGGACTGGGTGCTGGATCAGACCTTTGATCTGTTTGATCGCTTAGGGGCCAATGATGATCAGCTGGATTTTCCTGTGGTGTATGCTTCCGGTCTCAATGGCTTTGCCGGCTATGATGCCGATGTTAAGGAAGGCGATATGACGCCTATTTTTGAGACTATTGTGCAAAAGGTTCAAGCGCCACAAGTGGATCTGGATGGGCCTTTGCAAATACAGGTCAGCTCTCTGGATTACAACAGCTATGTGGGAGTCATCGGTATTGGTCGCATTAATCGCGGTAGAGTAAAGACCAATACGCCTGTCACCATTATTGATCGGGACGGTAAAACTCGTAACGGTCGAGTATTACAGATATTCGGTTTCCTTGGTTTGGAGCGGGTGGAGATTCCGGAAGCCCAGGGTGGTGACATAATCGCTTTTACCGGTATAGAGAGGCTGGGTATTTCTGATACGCTTTGCAGTCCTAACGCAGTGGAAGCTTTGCCTCCTCTCACAGTGGATGAGCCTACCGTCAGCATGACCTTTCAGGTAAATAATTCTCCTTTTGCGGGCAAGGACGGTAAATTCCTAACCAGCCGCCAAATTCGCGAGCGACTGGATCGGGAATTGGTGCACAATGTAGCCTTGCGAGTGAACAGTACCGATGACCCGGATAAGTTTAAAGTGTCCGGTCGTGGTGAGCTGCATTTGTCCATATTGATAGAGAACATGCGCCGCGAAGGTTATGAGCTGGGAGTCTCCAGGCCGGAAGTTATTTTAAAGCAAGTCGGTGAAGAGATTCATGAACCCTACGAGCAATTAACCGTTGATGTAGAAGAGTTGCACCAGGGTGCTGTAATGGAAAAGCTGGGGGAGCGCGGTGGTGAACTCAAAGACATGGTTCCCGATGGTCGTGGTCGCGTACGATTGGACTATATCATTCCCAGTCGGGGTTTGATTGGGTTTCGTACAGAATTTCTTACCGCAACCCAGGGTACAGGACTGTTGTATAACGTGTTTGACCATTACGGTCCACAGAAAAAAGGCAACATTGGCCAACGCATTAACGGGGTATTGATTGCCAATTCACAGGGTAAAGCCTTGGGTTATGCGTTGTTCAATTTACAGGAGCGGGGGCGTTTGTTCATTGGGCACGGTGCAGAAGTTTACGAAGGCATGATCATCGGTATCCACTCCCGTGACAACGACTTGGTTGTGAATCCATTAAAAGCGAAACAATTGACTAATATTCGAGCAGCAGGAACCGATGAAAATATTATTTTAACGCCGCCAATTGTATTGACCCTGGAACAAGCATTAGAGTTTATTGATGACGATGAATTGGTTGAAGTAACACCTCGAAACATTCGTATACGCAAGAAGCTATTGCTTGAGCACGAGCGTAAACGCGCCTCTCGGGCTGTCACGGGAAGCTGAGCGACTTTAGTTTTTACAGGGGGACGAACTTGTTCCCCTGCGTCTTTTCCGATCTCTCCATAGAAACTTTTCCTGCATTTTATACCTATGTTAAGGCTTGCGGTGCTTAACAAATCCCTGGCCTATTGCTATTCTGGCAGCTATCTAAGATATGAGGTGATGCGGCAATGATAGGGAAAAAAAATATCGTCTTTGGTTTTCTGTTTCTGGTTCTGACGGCAGCGTTAGGACCTTATATGATTGTTCAATATGTGCCAGGTGTTGGTGAAGCCCAAGCTAAAAAACAATCCTCAGTGGGACGTTTGCAGGCTTTAAAAGCGGATGACTTTGAAGAAGACCTGGAGGCATTACCACCTGAAGCTATTGCTAAGGCCAATACAGACGGAATTTTGGCATTGAACACACTGCTTAACGCACAACAGCCAGTGGATATGATAAAAGGTGGTCCACATGCTCACGGTAATCTAGAATCATTATTGAATATAGCGGTTGGTATTGTTCTGGCATACTTAGCCATATCCACAATATTCAAACAGGTTATAAGCTGGATATTTATTGTGGGGACGGTACTGCATTCCGGAGTGATGTATCTCATGGTGATGTTTCAATGGGGGTGGGCCGCGACTATATTAAATACAGGCGTTGGACCGGCTTTGATTTTGTTGGGATTGTTGCTGGCAGGTGTTGCGACATTCATAGGCTACAAAGGGCAGCCGATACAAGACTAGACTAAGCTAATAGTTCAGCGTTGTTTTGATTAACTGATCTCCCGTGTGGAGACTTAGAATGTTAAAGGATTGTTAACGTGCCAGGGCTGTATCCGAGAATAAAACCATATGCAACTCACCATCTGGAAGTAGATTCACCTCACGTATTGTATGTTGAAGAATCGGGAGACCCTAAAGGTATCCCGGTGGTCGTGGTACATGGTGGCCCGGGTGCGGGTACCTTGCCGATGCAGCGTACATTTTTTGACCCGGAGGCTTATCGCATCATCCTGTTTGATCAGCGTGGCTGTGGACAATCTACTCCCCATGGTGAACTACAAGGTAATACCACTGTGGATCTGGTCAAAGATATGGAGAAAATTCGTGAATTCCTGGGTGTAGACCGCTGGGTTGTATTCGGTGGGTCCTGGGGGGCAACCCTGAGTCTGGTATATGCGGAAACTTATCCTGATCAAGTGATGGCATTGATACTGCGCGGTGTATTTTTGGGGCGTGAGGAGGATATTCGCTGGTTTTACCAAGAGGGCGGAGCGTCAGCTATATTGCCGGATCATTGGGAAGAGTTTTGTTCCATCATACCTGAGTCGGAGCACGGCGATTTGGTTCAGGCCTACAAGGATCGACTTTTGGGCGATAACGAGCTGGCCCGTATGGGGGCTGCGAAGGCGTGGTCTCGTTGGGAGGCGCAAGCATCCACTTTGGTACCCAGCAAATCAACCGTGGGTAGTTTAACCGAACCGCATATGGCCCTGGGTCTTGCGAAAATTGGCTGTCACTATTTCACAAATGCTGCTTTTCTGGAACCAAATCAAATCCTGGCAAATGTCGACAAAATTGCGGATATTCCCGGTATTATTGTACAAGGCCGCTATGATGTTATTTGCCCCATGAAAGGAGCGCATGACTTATACAAAGCCTGGCCCAATGCGGAGTTGGATATCATCCCCGATGCCGGGCATGCATCTACCGAGCGTGGTATTGCCGATGCTTTGGTGAGAGCTACCATTAAATACAGCAAAAAATTTCGCGCCGGCGCTTAAGAGGTACGATAAGGGTGAGAGTTTGATTGCCCTGTTACAACGGGTTACTGAAGCGTCGGTTACAGTTTCTGCCGAACGGGTCGGTAGTATCGGGGCAGGTATCTTGGTTTTTGTTGGTGTGCAAAAAGACGATACTCCAGCCCACGCTGACCGTTTGCTGCAAAGAGTTTTGGGCTATCGTATTTTTGCCGATCCGGGTGGGAAAATGAATCTCAGTCTGGCAGATACCGCAGGGGGATTACTTTTAGTACCGCAATTTACTTTAGCGGCGGATACGCGCAAAGGTGCACGACCCAGCTTTTCATCGGCTGCACCACCGCAGCTGGGGCGGGAACGATTTGACTACTTGGTAACGCAGGCGAGGGCTCACCATAAGGATGTGGCTAGTGGTCGTTTTGGCGCGGATATGCAAGTGGCACTGATCAATGATGGCCCGGTAACCTTTATATTGCAAACTTGACGTATAAAAATAGCCTGAGTGTTAGCTGTGGAACCGCTTAAATTAATACATGTGATAACAGTTGGACTGTCCATCAGCGGATTTACGCTACGCGGTATTTGGATGATTCGTCATTCAGCGTTACTGCAGTCCAAATGGGTACGAATCCTACCCCACATCAATGACACGATATTGCTGGTGTCGGCCGTCGCTTTGGTGATCCAAAAGCAGTACCCCATCAGTAGCCCCTGGCTGGTGGCCAAAATTATAGCCTTGTTGTTGTATATTGGTTTGGGTATGGTTGCATTTCGATTAGGGAAGACGCGAGCTATCAAAATTACAGCCTATGCTGCTGCCATCAGCGTATTTGTCTATATTGCGCTGGTGGCAACGTTTAAAACACCCTTTCTATTTGTATAGTCTTTTGTCATAATTTGACCATCTCTATTGCTTAGCCGGGTTGCCACCATGGGCCACGATGAATTATTTGATCAAAGTTACGAACGGGTAAAAGGAATTCGTCAACATGGGAAAGGATTCTTTGATATCTTTTATGATAAATTTATCACGGCATCGGATATTGTGGCGGAACATTTTCGCAATACGGATATGCAACGTCAGCGCGAAATGCTGGAAAAATCCTTTTACAGCTTATTTATTTTCTACGCCACCAGCAATGCCAACGACTACCTTGATAAAATTGCCAAGCAGCACGGTAAGCACGCCTTAAATATTCCCGACGAACTCTATGATATTTGGATCGATTGCCTGTTAGAGACAGTTAAGGAGCTGGATCCCGAGTACACACCGGAAATAGAGCTATCCTGGCGGCTGGTGTTATCCGCCGGTATTGTGTATATGAAATACAAATACCGTTAATGCCTCCACTCTCATCTGATCTCATCTGAGTATTTCACAAAAAGTTAACAAGCTCTGAGCTAAAGCAGACACGGAGCCGGAGCGATAGTTAAAGAAGGTTTCCGGCTTCCGGTAAGTGAAATGGCTCAGACTCAATTGAAAGATTTAAATCCAGGGATGGTGTTGGCAGCGGATGCTGTGTTGTCCAATGGTAGATTGCTGGCCAGACGGGGAGCCGTATTAGACGCGGCTGCTATAAAATTATTTAAAACCTGGGGGCTGTTACAGGCTGACGTAGTGGACTCCAGTTATCCGAGCACCCAAGAGCCGCCTACAAGCGCGTCTGCGCAATGGAAAGCGGAGCTTGAAAGACTTTTTCAGTTCACCGATCGAAACCATCCGCTGATCGCTGCCTTGTTTCGGGCGCGACTTGAAGCAGGGCCGCGCCGATGAGGCTATCAAGTAATGCCGGCGCCATGTCGGTACCTTCACCCTTGGGTTTGCTTGCAAGTATCGAAAATATTGCGTCCCTACCCAATGCGTATCTTAACTTGTCCCGTGTTATAGATGATCCGCGTACCACCAGCCGCGAAGTGGGGGAGATTTTAAGTGAGGATCCGGCGTTGGCGGCTCGCTTGTTACGTTTAGCCAACAGCGCATTGTACGGTCATCCTTCGCGTATCGACACCATCATCCACGCTGTTTCGGTGATAGGTCTGCGTGGGGTTCACGAATTGGCCTTGGCGACCACGGTCATGCAGGCCTTTGATGACCAAACGGACGTGTTAGTGTCAATGAATGATTTTTGGCGCCATAGTATAGCATGCGCTATCGTCGCCAGGATTTTGGCCATCTATGCGCATCTGGACACACCGGAACGTTTTTTCATTATCGGTTTGCTGCACGATATCGGGCGCTTGATCATCTATATGGCCATTCCGGACACTGCCGCGGAAATCGTTGACCATGCCAAGCAAAATCGTGGTTTGTTATATGACAGTGAAAAAAAGCTGTTGGGCTATAGCCAGAGCGAAGTGGGGTATTCATTGCTGAAGCAGTGGAAATTACCGGGATCTGTGGTAAATGCTATTCGATATGCACATGATCCACTTGGCGCAGGTAAATACAGTAGGGATGCTGCGTTAGCACATGTGGCCGATGCGATTGCAACCGGCTTACAAGCCGGATGCTCTGGGGAAACTCATGTGCCGCCACTGCAAGCCGGTGCCTGGGAGCAATTAAAATTACCCGAAGCCATACTCACTCCTTTGTTGGAGCAATTTGAAATTCAGTATGAAAGTGCCATGGAAGCTTTGATGCAAACAGGCGGCGGATGATGGACGCTGACTCCGACTACATTCGTTACCTGGAAGATCTGCGGGACTGGTATGTTAAGGCGTTGCACTTCGGTGCAGGGATCGCCGACTTTCCGGTTAATAGCGGTAATACTTCCGAGTATCTATACATTCAAGCGCAAGAACGTATCGATCAGCTTTTTTCGTTTGATACCAGTGCCTTTATGACCGTCACCGAATCCAATGAGTTCGCCATCGTTACCTGTAACCCTAAATCGCGCGAAAACTATTTGCACGAGCAAATCAATTTTCATATTGAAAAAGGCACCTTTGCATGGGCCATTAACCAATCGCGCGCCGTGTTGGCACGTTCCAGCGATAAGAACTACACAGTGTTGTTTCATGTGTTAGCCACCCGCCAGCGGGTGCGGGGGATGTACGTGGCTATATTGCGGGAAGAAATGTTAGACGTACGTGATGCCGCGCTGAGTTTGCTTTCTATGGTGTTAGCCAACACCAGTAACACCGTGGAAAATTTCGAGTTGTATCGAGTGCTGGAAAGGCAGAACCAGGATTTGGAACTTTTGGTGGCACAGCGTACGACAGAGCTGGAGACAGCCAAAGAAAGTGCTGAATCGGCGAATCGTGCCAAGAGCGACTTTTTGGCCAACATGAGTCACGACATTCGAACACCTCTTAGCGCCATTATCGGCTATGCCGGGTCCATTGACGCAAGGACTGATCGGGACACCATGGTTAATTACGCCACTGTGATCCAGAAAACGGCCAGTCACATTTTGGATTTAGTGAATGGTATATTGGATTTGTCTAAAATAGAGGCAAATCAGTTTGAGCTTAACGAAGAAGAAGTGGATTTTTTTAGTTTTATTGAGGAAGTTCAGAGTATTGTTGCCAAACCGGCGGAGACCAAAGGTGTCAAGTTTGAGGTGAACTACAAATACCCTTTGCCGCGGACTGTGTTGAGCGATGCCACTCGCTTAAAGCAAGTGCTCATCAATCTATGCGGCAACGCGGTTAAGTTCACCGCCAAGGGATATGTTGAGTTGAGCATTGCGTATACCCCGGAAGATGAGAAATTGAATTTTTTAATTACCGATACAGGAATTGGTATTAGCGAAGAGCAACAGCAGCACTTGTTTCAGCGGTTTGTACAGGCGGATTCGCGTATTGCCCAAGCCTATGGTGGCAGCGGCTTGGGTTTGGTTATTTCCCGTCAGATCGCCACAAAAATGGGAGGCTCCGTCAGTTTGGAGAAAAGCGATGCTGCGGGCAGCGTTTTTAAGGTCACTGTCGCGGCAAATCTGCCTCCATCTTGTCACTTTGTGCATAGTAGTGAAGAGTTAGTGGGGCCGGAGGAATTGCGGCTGGAAACACCAAGTTCTTCGGGCTCGCAATTCACCGGAGCGGTGTTATTAGCGGAGGATAATCCGGATTTGCGCGAACTCATGCAAATCTATCTAGAAGGCGCCGGTGTGGAGTTGGATGTGGCCAACGATGGGCGCATGGCGCTGGACAAAGCAGAGCTGCGACATTACGACCTCATTTTTTTGGACATGCAAATGCCAATACTCAATGGTGAGGATACTGTGCGCTATCTCCGTGCCAAGCATTACGATGGGCCTGTGATTGCCCTGTCTGCCGACGTGTTACCAAAAAACATTGAGCGCTTTAAACAAGCGGGATGTACCGAATTTACACCAAAACCGGTCAGCCGAGAACGGATTTTCGAACTTCTGAGTATCTATTTGCCGGTAAAAATACAAGACGAAAAAACCGTGAGACGTGAGAAGCTGCTACAAAACTTAAAGCAGATGCAAACACAGTTTGAGCAATCCCTGTCACAGCGTCTGACCGACATGAGTACCTATGTAAAAGCGGGTGATTGGCAGGAGCTGGATGTGATGGTTCACAATCTCAAAGGGTCGGCCGGTACCATGGGATATAAAGAAATCAGTGAAATTTCCACGGCCATTCAATTTGCCATTCACCATGGTTGTTACGATTCTGTAGAGCCATTAATGAACGCATTGCACATATTGCAAAGCAAAATTGCATAGGCGGCTTGGGGCGCGCCTTCAAGTCCAGAAATACCGGGCAACGGTAGTAACGCTTAGCTACTGACGTTGAGATTTGGTGTGCATCGTCGCAATGCGGCTACCCATGGTCACTATCGTTTCTATGCCCATATCGGATGCGTTTTTCAAATCTTGATCCACTCTGATGCGTTGTTGGTCTACAACCAAAACCACAGTGGAACCACCAAATTGAAAAAAGCCATGTTCTTCACCTTTGATCGTGGAGCCACCGGCGGTCGCTTGAATTTCTATTGAGCCAACACAGGCGGCACCCACGGCGATATAGGCGATATGGCCAAATTGCGGGTTCTCTATGATCGTGATGTGGCGGGTATTTTGCCCCAGGATGTTGGTGTCCTGGGTCATCGCATCTCGCGTGACGGAGTGCAGGTCAGCTTTTATAAGCCGTGTTTGAATGATTTTTCCTGAAACAGGATAGTGGAAGCGATGATAGTCCTGGGGAGACAAGCGTACAATGATGGCGAGTGGGTTGGGAATCTGGTGATAGACCAGCGGGTCCCCCAGCAGTTGAGAGATGGAGAGGGATTGGTTTTTAATATTCATGGGCTCATCGTAAGCCAAAGAGAGCTTGCCGTCTGCAGGTGAAACAAGCACCGTAGGGTCCTTCGCTGCGACGATGGGGCGTAAACCGGGCTTAATTTTTCGTGCAAACCACTCATTCACGTTGTCATATTCTTCGTAGGATGATTTTTGGTACCAAGTCATGTCTATTTGCAATGGGCTGACAAAAGCATCGTGGATGTACCGTTTTTTTTCCGCCACGGTCAGTAACGGGCGGGAGAAAAATGCACCACACTGTTGTGTGTACCATTGCAATAATGGCTCCGCGGCTAAAATTTTGGTGACCAGCGGGTGTGGGTACAGCAGACTTTGCAACTTTTTCACCGGCGTACTGACGGTTTCGGTGTTGATGCTTTGTTTTTGTCTGTCCCACAGAAGTAGATCGGGTACCTCCCACGCCAGTATTACCGCAACAGTGGAGAAAATGGCAACGGTGCTTCCGAATTGCAAGATTCCCGGGGCCTTGCGTCCTGGTTGAGGTTGGGTCTTAATTGAGGCTTGGGCATATTGTCGCCGCTGCCCAGGGGAATGAAGAGGGAGTGTAGGGTGCAAGGATTTTCGCATCCGCCGATTTCGTAAGCTACCTAGGATTAGCATAACCAAAATTGCGACGCCCGCAGTAATTGCGCCAATGAGTCCCCAAAGCAGTAGCGCCCCTATAGGACTTAGGGCCCAGAGCAACAATATGGCGCCTCGGTGTTTTTCCCCTGTCCATAGAAAACCACAAGCCCACGCCGGCAATACCATGCTGATAACTATCAAAGCCGTAATAGATAAGGAAAAAATGCGACGGCTTTTATCCCTTTTTGTGTTTTTACGACTGATGACTTGCCAATCTTTGTGGGCTGTCTCTGAGCTGACCGGGAAATTGTCTGGCTTTGCTTCAATCGAGTTGGCGGCTGCGTAGACTGTAGGCGCGGTAGAAACCAGCAGTGCGAATAAAAACCAACGTAATAATGACGAAAGAATTTTGTACATTATAGGTTGTATTCTCTTCCCTGTTGCCTGGTGTTGGGATTATAGTAACACTGAGGAACGCAGGGTTAAAGTCAAGTTTCAATAATGCATATCTTCAGCGGTTACAGATATTGTTGTACGACTTGGCTGGTAAACGCCGTATCAGAGGCGACATCGCCGGTAATTTTTCTGGCGTTTTCATAGTCCGTGTCACGAAAAATTTCCAGGTAAGAAATATTATTCCGGTCCAGCCCCGCAATATCATAGATTGTATGTTGTTCTTTTTCGTGTGTAAGTACTACAACAAAATAACTAAGCGAGTCCTTTGATGGTTGTACATTTTCAGTGTACTGAGACGGTGTGTCTACGAGTAACCTGACTGTATTATATTTGTGCAGGGAATACCTTCGTGAAAAAAACCGTAAAAAAAATAGTGTGAAACTCTTAACAATCAAATTTCTATTTTTATCTATATCAACACGACGGACAATCAAACCCAGACCGGCACTTAAGGTAGATATTAACCCAATAACACCATTGCTGATGGATTCCCGGCTTGTCAATGTGCTGGATAAATATCCTGACAGAGCATATAGGGTTAAAAAAACTCCGGCTAAGCCGAGAATATAGCATGGAACCCGAACCAAGGGGCGATAGATTCTTATTGTCTTCACCAGCAGTTCTCCGCGTCAATTCCCAATTGTAAACCGATTGTCATGGCGGTACAGGCCGGTAGGGGGTACTTCTCAAGGCTGACATTAATCCGGTTATGTCTAGCCTCATGTCAGCCGGTCCCGCACCAGCATTAGTGCAAAGCCCAAAAGGTTAAGTCCTTTCCACAAATTGGGGTTTTCGATAGCCGGGTTATCTGATGACATGCCCACTCCCCAAATTTTGTCTACCGGGCTGGCCTCGACCAGTACGCGATTGCCGGTATTCAGTAAAAATTGTCGCAATTTCCCGTTATTGCCGAATTTGGCCAGATTGGCATTCACCACAATTTCAAATCGTTCTTTTTCCCATGTTTTTTCAGTGAAGCCCTTAACGCGTCTGCCAATTGCTTTTGCTTTCCCGGGATTTGGCGCTTTGAGAGCCTTGTCGGCAGATAGGGCGTCACCAAACAGTATAGCTTTATGGTACATCATATAGTGCTCTGCCGTTGCGAAATGTACGCCATTGCTTTCAAACGGTGAGTCATACCACTGACTCAAGCAGCTTTTGGTTACTTCGTTCTTTTGTTCCTGGTGTCCCCAAAAGAACAGGTACCTTACTTGATTGCCACCATTAAGGTGATCTACCAAATCTGCTTTGGTGACGATCGTCAACTCAATTCACTCCCAATATTGAACGCCCGGATGGTGTGGTAAATACTATTTGCCGAAAGCGTTCAGTCTGATGGTCCATGGGTGAAGATTTTGGTTTGTGTAGATCGATTTTCAGTCCCCTCCATCTGATGAAGAATGATCCCCAAAAGGACTATTCTTTTTTTCACCCATTCCGGGTGCGCCGTCAACACCCCCGCTGCCGCTATGCTTGTTATTATCTTTCTCAAAACCATAACCCAAAAAAATAAGAGCTAACCCCACAACCCAAATATGCGGAAACAAAAAATTCTCAACTGCCGGATGGTCACTTAACATATCCCTTTGATTCACTATATCGAGAAGAATAATAGCTCCACCCAGAAAAATGAATATCCATCTTATCGGTTTAGGTAGCCCAAACATGCTTTTCACCAACTATAGTAGAAATAAACCGCTGTCGTCGGTCCGATCGATCCAGCCGCCTGTCGTCTGTTGCAGTCGCACTCGACAATAGCCCATCCGCGGCCATCTTTTTCTCGCTCCGGATTTTTTGCAGCGCCTGAAAGCGGGCGGGTATGACAATAGTATCCTTCTTTTATCAAAATATCTTTCACGCAGCAACGAGTACGTGGGTCAGCACAGCGAGGTTTGGATAGGCTGAAATTGCCGGAATTGTACCGGATTCGTTCGTTGCGACATTCTCTGCCAGCTTGGCTTATCCTCTGAAAAATAGTTATGGTTTCATAGTTTCTGTCGGTTGCAAAAAAAGCGGGCCACATTATGTGTTTTCATCGACAACTTGTAGATTGAACCCTTCACCTTGTTCGGGTTCTTGAAAATATTTGGTGACTTCAATGAACATGGCTTCAGTATCAAAAATCGCCCTCTCCGGCTGTTCTATCCGCCTTTTCTCAATTTGTCGCAAGCAAACAACATCACTTACTTTCAAATAGATAAGCTCGTTTGGCGCGTTGGCTTCGGTAATTAATCCTTTAAACCACTTGCGTTGAGTTACAGTGTTTGCAGGAAAATCCATAACCACACTCGTACCGGTTCTTAATATGTCAAGAACATGCGATTTTACTAACGGCTTCAATAAAGACGAATAGTAACGGTAATCGGAAAATGACGTGATTAGCTTTGGGTAAAGCTTGGATAGCCATTCATCTTCAGAGATTAAAACGGCATTGCGATCCAGGGAAACCTGCTTCGACTTGGTCGTTTTGCCTGCGCCCATTTTACCCGAAAACAATATCAATGTACCTGCTTGCACTTATAATCCTTCAATGTATGACTTTCAATGTTGGGGTAGTGCGTCTCATGTGTGCGATGCAGTGAAGAGGGCGGTGAAAAAGGATAGGCACGATGTGCGTGTTGCCGGGTAACAAGGAAAACTACTGCTGAACCCGTTCGGTAGTCGGTCATCCAATGATTGGAGACAAAACGGGGGTCCGCCGGATAAAGATTCACATTGAAATAATTACCCTGTCTCATGGTCGTCCCTTGATTTGATTATTCTTTAATAGCATCGTCAGTTTTACACCAATTCACTACGACTTCCGGTATGTCTCCTTTATAAGGCCCTAAGTCTACTAAATTGTAGGGGTTGACACGTCCTTTGCGACTCCACATGGCGCCTCTGGAAAATCCACGGGCAGCAAGTTCACCGTTTATGATTGTTCTGTGTTCATAATAAATCATCTTTTCATCCCAATAGTACAATCCGGTGACCACCTGTACTTTTGAAAACAATTTCATGGCGCGTTGGAACCGAATGATCTCTGCATAGGTGTAAGGTGACCATGCTTCCCGAATTAGGCGGCGCATTGGAAAATTCTTAATTATATGTTTCCAACGACCCAGAGCCTGGAAGGAAAAGTAGGTATGGGAAAATGCGCTTGCAAACTCAACATCAAAAGGAGTAATCCAGAAGGTGCATGTTTCAACCGCCAGAGGGTCTTTTGATTTTCCGCTAAATAAACAACCAATGAGAATATACAGCCATCTTATTCTGTGCATGAAATTGTCCGTTCAGTAAAAATGGTGTCGAGCATGCCTGTGGTGATGCCAAGTGTTCATATTTCCCAGCAAAGTAGAGAGGGTCGTCCAAGACATATTAATGTCTGTCAGTGTCGAATGATTCGTTGTCAGTGCCGTCGCCTCCCAGAGCCCAGGTCCTAAAGCAAACACATTCCTTGTCTGGGCAAATCATCCAGCCTTTTGTTGGTGCGGATTCACCATTCCTTGTGGGGCCCATCAATAAGTGCTCATCAACGCTGTGCCCACAGAGTCCGCAAGTATCAAGCGCTCCACTATTTTGCTCGTTATTCAATGCGCTCAGCTGCTCGATAAATTTGTTATGTAAGTTTCGATAGTCGAGTTTGGTTTTTGGTGCCTTGCCATAATCAAATACAATGTAGGCTTTCTCTTCAGCCAGTTCATTTGTTTGGGAAATCCTATTGAATACAAAATTGTGGATCTGGTAACAAACTCCATTTTCCAATGCGCAGCGGAGATCCTCTTTGCTTTTAAATGAGAACCCAAGAACCCAGTGATCATCTCGGTTTTGGTCATTGATTATAAAGTATCTCTCCGGGGAAGGGGTCACTGCGGACGCATCGGATATCACTTTCCCGAGAATCGATTCGATCTGATTGGTAGCGAGTTCAATATCTTTCATACAAAAAATGCGCGCATTTAAAGTGCGATCCGGTTGCCAAAAAGAGCGACTTGACTGGAAAAACTATACACTATTTCCCCACAATTGGATAAGCTCGGTTAAATCCGGTTGCTTTTGATAGTGCGCAATTTCAGGGTCCAATTTGACCCAAGGCTGAGCACTGCGAAGCCATAAATGCGCAACAGGCTTGAACCATTTGGTATCATCAAAGGTGCCGGGTTTGAACGCAATTATGTCTGGATAATCGACAGCGCCGTACCAAAATGCTGTTCCGCAATTGCCACAATGATACCGGTCAATAATGGCGCCATTATGATCGAATCTATTTATAGCGACTTCACCGTGAATAATTTTTATGTCCTTACGATTAAGTATCATCGATAAAGTAAACGCTGAGCCTGAGGATGTTTGACATTCAGTGCAGTGACATGCGTAGCATGTCAGCGGCTTACCATTAAACAAATAGCGTACTTGCTTGCATTGACACCCGCCTTGATACATAAATTCCTACCTGTTTGGCTTTCGTTCCCATAACGCACGGGCCTGTGCGGCCTTAGTTGCGCAGCAGCTGTCGACCGGGTCCATGCTGGTGGCCGCCTGCAGCTGCTGAAATCAGTTGCAATTGCCCGAGAAACAGCTGTTTATGGTATCTATTTTTAGCACATATTTATTGTGTCATCTAGTGAATCGGACAAATATTCTTCAAAGGCGAATTGTGAATACGTGGCGGCGGTGTCTGGAGATATTGTTCGGTAGGACTATTCTGTTTTTTCGATTTGGTAGAAAGCAGTCTAGCTCGCCTCAATCTCTTTGAGACAAATGGAAACATTGAGTCACTGAAGCGATACAGTGGAATGTCAGCAGTTATATCCGGAAACTGTATCTTGGCGGTGTTTGGTATTAATGTGAATATGATCCGACATGGGCGCCCCCAATTTTTGAGTAGAGAGCTTTTAGGGTGTGCAGCGCGTAACCTGGCTGTTTAGGATAACTCAGGCTCGATGGCGGTACTTTTAAAAAAGAAGTCTCGCAGGGTGTTGTAAAAGTACTTCTCCTTGGGTGCTATCTGTTTTAGCGGCTTACCGTTCAGTAATTGTAACAAGTGCGGGTGCAGTTTTCCCGGTGCCGTTTCCAGTAAGGTCACAGCCAGTGCGGCATAGGGTCGGTCACACGGGTATTGCTTCACCCAATTGTCTGCTTTTGATGCCAGTTGAATAAACCCGTCAGGGCTATCGACGTATTCCCAGTTGCTAATGTAGTGTTGTTTGAATACTTTTGTAAGCGTAGCAGTTGCGGCGTTTGTAGGGCTGCCTACACAACAGTGCCAACGGCTCTGAGCGGTGGCGAGGTTGCTGAGGGGGTTCATCGCAGTGAAACTAACGGGCACAACAGCCCATTGCTGCTCTTGTGCCAGATTAAAATACAGGTTTAGGTCTGGGTCAGAGGCCGGCAGGGCTATGCTGGTCGCTTGTTGGAATAAGGTTGTTGCGTGATGTCGTATTGCAACTTTGTCTCTTGCAAGGCAGTGGCTGTGTAGCGGTGGCAGCTGTATTTGCGGATACTGATAGCATAACTGTAACAGTTTAGTGGCCCAATGAATGTGGTGTTTTCGGTGGGCTTTGAACGCCAAGGGTGTCTCGCTGATCACGTTCATGCCAATGGTAAAACACAAGGCTGCCACATTATCCTGTGCGTCGTTGAAGTCGCAGACGTATAAAGTCGGGCAGCGGTACTTTTGTTCGCTTTCACTTAGGCGCAAAAAGACTTGAGTTTGCTGCAGTAATGCCCACAGGATATTTTCAACCGCGGTGTCTTGGAGGTGCCAGTGTTGATGCCAGAATTGGCTTAAACGTTGTTGATTCCATTGAATGGCTTCGCCATTACACACGCTGACCCGAGCACCCCTGCGTTTCAGGTGTAGTGGAAACGTTGTGAGGGGGTATTGAGGGCACTGCGCTTGGGAATGTTCTAAGTCTATGCGTATGTAGGCCGGATGAATCTTGATTTGATGGGCGATATGTTCCTTGGCGGTAACAATTTCACATAATTGCGGCTGGGACTCAGGCGTGTTAAATATTTTTTCGATGGTTCCGTGTAGCCAGGTAATGTTTTTTAACTCGCTGCATGTCAGGTGGCTATACTGTGTGTTAATACTTTCCTTTTTGTCATTACATCCCTCGCTATGATTATCTGGATGGCTGTAACGTAGATTCTCAACAAAGGTAAGATCGCGGAGGAATTCGCGTCTTTTGACGGGTCCTTGCCGATTTAACGCTTCCATCGGCATCAGAGCCGATTCGATGATGCATTGCATCCATACCTTGTTGTTATAGATCAGTTGTACTCGAGTGCAAAGCAGCGCTTGTTTCAACCCCGCAAAGCGAGCTTCCCCCCGCAATTGCCCGTGACGTGGTGGGGCTTGGAAAAATTGCAGATCTCTAAGGCGGACCGGATAAGCCACACGTTCTTTGCTGTGGTCGCCGCACCAAAGAAAGATGCGGTCATTTGGTATAAAATGCAGTGCGGTATCCAAGAGTCCTTGATTTAAACTGCCGAAGGATACATTGCCGGCGTCAATATCAATGAGGGCGCTGCTGCCCTCGGAGTTAATATACAAAGCGGTGAGGTAGTGAAACGCCGGGCCGTGGAACAAGTGTCCCTCAGCATAGGGATTGTTCCTTGGTATGGTTTCACACAGGGGCGGCAAGGCCGCCGGGGCCTGAGGCCACTGGGGCGCCAACCTTAATCGGGCCTGGGCGATGAGTTCGGTGCCCTGGTCGTCGTTGTCCAGTGTGAAAAGCTTTGCAGCCACGAAGGAGCTATCTTGTTGTTGTAAATTGGGTTGCATTGATTCGGACGATAGGGGTTGCGAATGCTGCAATCGAATGCTTAGGTGCCGCTCTCGATCACACAACAACCAGCGAAAAACCTGTAGTTCCTCCACACCCACAAGCGGCCGTTGTTTCCACTGCGCTGCGGCTGAACCAATGAGATCCAATATGCTCATTAAGGGCATGGTGGAAGCACAGTAGGTGGGTTTGTGGTCCTTCAGCCACGTTTCCTGATGCGGGTTAACTACCGTGTGCACCGTTGTGATGCTGCTGCTGTCAGTTACTTTTGCTGCAGTTGTTTGGGCTTTTTCTTTCTTGGGTAAGTCTGTATGGTGACTGTTCGCAGTGGTGGTTTCGACTATGCTCATGCCCAGGTTAGTGGCGTGATAGATACGCAGTCCGTCTACCCAAAGAGAAGCATCCGCGTTGACAGTGACTCCTTGTTCTATGGTATTTTTTGCAGTGATTTCCATTGTAATATGGATTCGTTGATTCTCCGGTATTACTTGACCGCGATACTTCCAGGACATGGTTTGGTTCAAGGTAATGGCTTGAAAACGCGGAGCTTTGAATCCTTGATGCATTTTAGTGTGTAACATGTAAAACTGTAACAACTGCAACATGGCTTCCAGTCCCAGTGAGCCGGGTTGAACCGGGTCTTGAAAGAAATGGGCTTTAAAAAACCACTCGCTGCTGTTTACCTGTTTTTCGCTGCGTAGTGCGCCCAAACCATGGCGACCACCTTGGTCCCAAAATCCGGTGATACGGTCCAGCATCAACAGGGGTTTGCGCGGTAGCGCGCATGGGCCGTCAAAATAGCGTAATGGTTCACATTGCAGGTCCACAGGATCCCAGTTGCTTTGCTTGGCCTGTAGCAGTTGTTTAAGCTCGGGGTCTTCTCCCACGCCTTGTTGTTTTAACAGGGTATGGGGCGGGAAAAAACCGAAAACGGTTTGCAGTTCATAAATGGGCTGATTTTGTTGATGACATTTTACGTCAAAAGCGACAATAATCATGCCGGACGATTCTGAGTATTGTGTTTGTTTCACGCGGGTTGTGAGTGTGCCTTTATCTTGGTGCACCTCTCCCAACACGGTACCGCTACCATCAAGATTGCGAAAACACAGAGCGGTTTCTCGAGTGCCGGCGATGCAATAAGAGGCCAACCAGCCACAGGGCTGCAAGGCCGCTTCCAATAGTATGCAGTACGGCATAACGGCGGCTGGATTGGCCTGAAAATACCAGGCGTGCGGGTCAATGTGGAATTGCGCTTCAACGACACCACCGGCTGCCAATGAACCGGGCGAGGGTGGAATTTGGGTTAACTCGGTAATACATAAATACGGGGGAGCGGGTAGTCGGGGTACGGGTATACCCGTTGCATCGAAATAGTCATAAGCGGACCCGAAGGCAGCGGAAGGTTTGCCTAAAGCGCAATTGAGAATGGCGGCTGCGTCAGCCCTTACATCACCGCTCCGGGCAGCGGTGAGGCGGGGTGTGCTTGAATCGGATTCGAGTTTGGTTTCCATGTTCAGGTCTAAGGTGGACTCAATGGGCCAGCCGGGACTTAGACCCAGGGCCATGCCTTGCCCATGGAAGGCTTTTTTGCCATCAACACTGCAAAGTACATCGGCGATGAGATAAGGCTTGCCCTGACGGTCAGCGCGTGTGACAAATATTTCATAACTTAGCAGTCGACTGCTCGGTGTTGCCTGGCCTCTGCAGCTCAGTTTAAAAGGTCTTTCCGGCAGTGGTTCAAACCGCCAGCCATCCTTGTCCAGTGTGTAACCCAGACTGCTGAGGTATATCGCCATAGCTTGTAAACAACCTTCAGCCATCAATGTGCCGGGCATGCAAGGATCGTTTTTAAAGTGTCCTTGATAAAACCAGTGGTCCGGTTTTAAGTCCAATTCTGCTCGTAAATAGCCGCGGCCACAGGGGCCTCCTTCGTGGTCGATATGGGTGACACGGTCCAGTAGACGCATTTTGCCCGACGGGATTGCAGGGCTGCGAGTGTGTGTGTTGGCGCGCGCGTAGGCTGGACCAAAACATTCCGCCACTTTGCCTTGGGCAAAGTGTTGTAGTTCTTCTGTGCTTAAACAGTGTTTGTAGTCTGATATCAAGGCTTCATCGTGGTTTGAGTTTTTATCCCAGAGTATATCTTTTGGAGACCACAACACACCTTCGGATTCTTGCAATTCCCGGTCGGTAAAAAAACCGGCCTGACCATGGCGTACGCTCATGTGCAGGCTTTGGTTAATGTGACAATCATAGTGGAAAAAAAACAAGCGCACGCCGGCGTGAACCGCATGGCCGTTGATGTGAATGTCAAACTGTAAGGTTTCACCGGCTTGGCCCAAGCGGTCGTGAAATGTAAGTTCGCAGCCCAATAGACGGTATACCCGTTGGTCCTGGTTAATGAAATCCACACCAAGGTAGGAGATCAGTAACAGGTCAGCCTGTCCCGACTCCACCATAATACCGGCGGGGATGCGCCCGTGGTGTAGATACCAGGAGTCCTCGTGAATGTCAGTCTCCGTCCAGATGGTGCCGGTTTTCATGCTTCCGGCTTCGGCGTCTATGCCGGTTACACGATCTGCCAGTAATAAAGGTGGCATGGGCATGCGCACCTGGCGCATGTAGGAGTCCTGTTGTTGGAATATTTCGCCGAAAACGGATGAAATTTCCCCCGCGGCCAGTATTTCCAATTGTTCGCGATTGAACTTGGGCCCGGGTAGCGCCGCTATGGGCCGCGACCCGGTTGCGGATTCTCCGGGTTTTGTGGCGTCCAGTGTTGGTGTTGGTGTTGGTGTTGGTGTTGGTGTTGGTGTTGGTTCGGTAATAGTCTTTGCTGCGCCTGGAGACTTCACCTGTTGCCCAGACCGGGGCTGGGTTTGCAGCAGATTAAGATAGGAGCGCGTGGACTGGGTTAAGTCAGTTGCCGCTGCTTGCATCCCACGTAAGTATTGAGTATGCATGTGATTGATTTGTTGTAGCAGCGTTTTTCTTATGTCGACTGTTTGTGTTTGTGTTTGTGTTTGTGTTTGTGTTTGTGTTTGTGCGGATGTGGGTGCACTGGCGGCAGCGATTGCCGAATCCGGGTATGTGCTCGTGGGTGGTAATATGGGAGCAGGTTGCATGAATAGGGCGCTGACCGATTCAGGAATGGCAGTTGGTTTTGTTGCGGTTGTGGGCGACAGAGGCATGGGTGGAAGTATCACGGCAGGGGGGTGTGCCGCAACACTAATGCGGGTACGCAGGTCCTCGCTGCTGTCATCCTGTTGTTTGAGAGGGGTGGGTAACGCATTACACACCGCTTCTATATCCAGCGGTACGCCGATGCTCCATAACTGCCCAATGGCACTTAGGGCTTGATACAGGGAGTTGGTGCCGGGCACGTCCAGTGGAACGCAAACATGCGGTTTGTCTACCAGGATAGTGTCCAGCCATTGGCTGCACAAATTACGCGGACCGTGTTCAATGAAAATTCGGCATCCGTCTTTGTAGGCTTGATGCACGGTCGCTGGAAAGTCTACCGGGTTCACCCCTTGTTGGGCAATGGCTGCGGCCGCGCTTTTTCTGGTTGGTTTATAGGCGCGATTGCCTGCATGGGTATAAAAGCGCACCCCGGGTACGGGTGTTGTTTTGAGATTATGCAGTTCATACCAGCCCTGGTAATAGGATTGAGTGTCCGGTGTGTGTACTGACAGGGTAAATACCAAAGGTGCCGCATTGAGCTTATGGTGGCGAATCAGTGTCAGGCAGCTTTGTTTGTCACCGGAAATAATGCAATCGTTTGCGGTATGAATAATGGTGATGCGTATTAAGGGAATTTTATCGGCAATCCACTTTTCCAACTCAACGACCGAATGCAATACGCGCCAAGAGCCGAAGCTCACCGATTCTGCGGCCTGACTCAACCCGGCCCGGCGCCATGCGTCACTCACTATTTGATACGGTGCACCCAGTGCCGAGCCGTAAAAATCGCTGTCATGAATGCGTTGAAATATCACATCAAGATCGTCCCATGCGCCCAAGGCAAACAAGGCGTTGGATTCGCCGGCGCTAATACCAATAGCTGCCTGTGGTTGGATTTGAGCGATTCCCATGGTCCAGTGGGAATGGAGTAGACTGAACAGCGTGCTGGAGAAAATAAGATCCATGGAGGACAACTGCGACATTGGCGTGCGCGGGTCCAGACAATGTGGGTAGGCATTTAAGGACTGTGTGCGTTGCGCCATCATGCTTGCCAGCTGAGGTACAGCCAAAAACAATTCCCGGCCCATCCCTGCATAGGCAGCGGCAGTGCCATTATAAACCATGGCAATTTCGCCATGGATGGTTTTGGTGGAAAAATGACAGTGGGGCAGCTGCTCGATGCCACCGTGGATTAAGGCTTGGGTTAGCTGTTGGTGTTGTCGTTCGGCTGTCAATTCGGGATTGCCGGCATCACTGCAAAAGGCCAGCTTCACCGGCCCCTGGCCTCCGTGGATTCGATGCTTCAGTCGCTGCAGGAGCTCCGCTTGGTTTTGTGCAGCATAGTAATGTAGTTGAAGTTGGCTGGGGTCGTAGCCTTGTGTTTGTGTGGATGTACCGGTGATGGTATGTCCTTGCCATTCACGCAACACCACTTGACGGGTTTCGCCTCCCAGGTCGGTGACTCGAACCAAGGCGCTGCGGGGTTTGGGGCCGGGCAACCAGGGGATGGCAGCGGCATCGACATTGGGAATGGCACCATGTTTTAGAGCCATGGCTGCGGCCGCTACATGTAACAATCCCGAAGCGGCGTGGGCATGGCCAAAGCGGGCACTCAAACCGGGATGGGTGGGGCCCAATTCCAATTTCAATTGCGTTGTGTCTGCATCTACGGAAGTACTGAGTACGGCAATGCCGGATTTACTGTCTTCACTGCGTTGCAACACCAACACCACTGCAGCATCCGCCGGGGTTTGTCGGTTGGACGGCAGCAGTTTTGCTGCTGTTTCCTGGTGCAAGGGTTCGCAACTCAAATCCACTGCGGCCACAATCGCTACATCCACTTCGTGATTGAGTAAAGCATTTTGGGCCAGCTGCAGAGCGGCAGGCCCTGAGTTTTCCTCGGCGCCTATCGTGATAGCGCCAGCCTGTAGGTCGAGCAATTGGCTGATTCGGTTGGCGCTGATGTTGGGCATGGCTCCCACCACGCGTGATGCATCACAGGGTCGCATAAAGGCGTCACATGCCTGCTGCAGCCAGTGCTCATCCACTGCGGTGTCCAGATGTTTTTCCAAATACGATTGCAGTCGCCAGCGGCCGTTATGCCGGCTGACTTCGGTATCGCAGCCCATGCCCACATAGATGGCGCTACGTTCGGGAATTAAGTTCAGGCCATCTACCGCCTCCAGCGTGGCGAGCAATACCATTAATTGTTGACCCAGGGCCTGTTGCAAATCTTTGGGTGGGGTGCCCAGGCGAGTCAAGTCCAGCTGAAACTGTTCCACTTTTTGATTGAGTGTTACTGGTTCTGCGGCGTTGAATAGATGTTTGACGAAGTCCGATGTGCCGGCGGTGCCGTTACGAACAACGACTTGGGTAATGGCTACGGTTTTTTCCCTTTGAAGTGCCGGTGGTTTCGCGGATGCAAAGCCGGAATCACTGCCTGGGTTCCGGGGCCATTGTTGCAACAGCAAGTGCGCATTGTTTCCGCCGAACCCGAAGGCATTGATAGCGGCAGTGAATGGTGTTTCGCTTTCCCATGGCTCACTGGTTTGATTCAGCAATAAGTGACCTGAGTGCAGCTCATCCAACAGTGTGCCGCTAACGGGTGTGGGGGGGATAGTACGTTGTTCCATGGCAAAGAGCAGTTTCAGTAGCCCCGCGCCGCCTGCAGCTGTGACTAAGTGTCCCATATTGGCTTTCAAGGCGCCTATATGTATGGGTTTTTTAGGTTTAAAGAATTGTCTGATACTTTGCAACTCTACTGTGTCACCGACGGGTGTACCGGTGGCGTGGCATTCGAGCAGGGAGACAATACCCGGATCTACTCCCGACATACGATACGCGTTTTTCATGGCGGCCAGTTGGCCTTGTCGGGATGGGTTCAAAAAACCACCGCGATTTCCGTCGTTAGACAACCCCACGCCGCGGATAAGTCCGTGTATGTGCAGACCACGGCGTAACGCTTCCTCCACCCGGCAAAGGGCAAACACCACACAGCCTTCGGCAGGGATGAGTCCATCCGCTTCGGTTTGAAAAGGGCGGCTGTGGCCGCTTTTACTCAAAGCACCCAGAGCGGCAAAACCGATATGCAGAAACAAATTGTCCGCGTGATTCACCGCCCCGGCCAACATAAAATCCCTTCTACCCGACTGCAATTCATCGCAGGCGTATTTGATGGCATACAGGCTGGAGGCGCAGGCCGCATCCAAGGCCATGCTGCCGCCGGTACAGCCAAGGGCTTTAGCCATGGTGGCGATCGGTAGGCCGGTGGAAAAACGGTCCCGGTGCTGCATGGGTTGTTGCAGCAGCGGGGCAAGTGCTTCTTGTAAAAAGGGGTCTTGTTGTTTAAGCCAGTATTGCATGGACAAAAAATTATGTCCCTGCGTTGGGTAAGACAGGTTTCCCATCACCACGCCGGTTGCGGGTAGGGTGGAGAAGTCGTTGAAGCCGCAATCGGTTAAGGCCTGGCGACCGGCATCAATAAGCCAGTGGTTTATCGGGTCGGCGCTGAGGCACTGCTGTAACTGCTGTTGTGACAGGAGTAAACCCTGATCGCTAAAGTCGAAGCCCTGTACTCGGGAGCCGATGCCGGAATAGGTGACATCGGTTCTATAGTCCGATAGTGGCAGTAGCACTCTATGCAACAGGGCGTCCCATTGTTGAGCACTGGCCGGACTCAGCGAAGATTCTCCTGCGAATACAAACTGCCTGAATTGTTCCACATTCAGGGCTTGCGGTAGTACACAACCGCGGCCGACGATGGCAACAGCATTGATCATGCGGGTTGGTTCTTGCGGGTGTTGACAGGAAAGGGAATAAAATGACAGCGCGTCCCTTCCAATGACAATACCAGCCGCTGTTGAGTGTCGTAGGCGGCAATGTCTGCAATTATTTGCGTTTTGCTTCTGCGGATTGCCGTTTGGCAGAGAAATGTTTCGCCTGGGGCCGGGTGTCGGTGCCAACGGATTCGACCTATACTGGTGGGTAAGGCGCGGTCATGGCTATTGCACTGGCCCCATAAGACGGTCAACTGCAAACAACCTTCCAGTAAGCTGGACAAATTGCGATGGCTGTTGCCGGCCCAATGGCGTTCCAGTTCAGTGTTAACGGTTACGCTACCGCCATTGTCACCATATTGCTCCAAGGTTTCAATGATTTGAAAGTCTTTACCATGGAATAGCGCTCGGTCGTGATAGATCTTATCTATACTCACAGGCCACTTTGTTTGCGTGACGTCGAACCGGCCGAAACCTGACTTCAGCTTCAAGGCGCTGTCTGCGAATGCGTGGGCGCGATAGCGTTCCCGGTGTTGCTCGTCAAGCAGACGTAAATCGCAGTGCTTGCCTTGGGTACCGGCTTGGATGTGGAAAAAACGCTCTTGTTTGAAATCTCGCAGATCTATACCTGCCAATACTTCAACATCCTCCAGCATAATAGGGCAGCGTAGTTCTTCTCTGGCGATCTGACAAAACCATTCCACCACTTGGGCGACTGGAATTACGACATTGTGATTAATCGCATGATGGCGTAACTGAGGGAAATTGCGTCTGTTTAGCGCGATCCGATAGAGTCGCTTACTTTCGCTTTGCCGCTGTGGGGCATCCTGGTTTTGGTTCGCTTGGGTTGGTGGTAAGGAAACCGCGGGTGCCAGTATGACATTATTTTGCCGGTCAGCACAGTGCAGTTCTTGCACAAAGGCTCGGGCGCCTTTGTGCAAGGGTATGAGTTCCACTCCGGCTTTGTGGAAATGTTGCTTCAGTGCCGCGTTGACCATGCCGCCATCCCAGGCGCCCCACATCAAGGATTTGACTTGGCACCCGGGGTGTTGTTGCGATAGGTGTTGCGCCACACGGTTGAGTACTTCATTAGCTGCTGCGTAGTCGCACTGTCCACGATTGCCGTAGCGGGATGCCACAGAGGAGAATAAGTACAGCATTCGCAAGGCTTTCATGTCACAGCTGTGTATCAGGTTTTGCAATCCCAACAACTTGGTATTTAAAACATGGGTGAACTGCTGCGCTGTTTTGGATTCAATGGCCTTGTCCGCAATCACACCCGCGGCGTGTATTACACCCTGAATCGATCCCCATTGATTTTGGATCTTTGTAAGCACGTCTCGGGTGGCGTTGGTATCGGTAATATCCACGCTGAAGTAGGTTGCCTCGGAACCGTGATGCTGCAGAGTTCTCAGTGTGTGCCGGATTTCGCGTGTGGCCAGAATATGTTTGGCGTGTTGTCTTGCCTGTGTCAGGTTTTCCGGGGCAGTCCGGTCGCAGTGTTGTAGCAGGGCTTGAATTAAATCGGGTTCAGAATCCAACGGGTGACAGTAAACGGGCTCTTCCGCCAATGGGGTTCGTCCCAGTATGGCAATGCGCAATTTGTGTGATTGAGTTAAGGCTTGCAGGCAGGCGGCGGTAACACCACGGGCGCCGCCACTGACAACGATGACATCGCCGTCTTTGACAGATTGGGTGGGTGGTTTGTTGTTCGGTTGTGTGGTGTGGGTCTGCGTGACCGGCGTGGCAACATCTATTAGCGTGTAGCGGCCACCACTGCTGTCTCGCATGACATGGGACTCCGGGCCGCCGGATAGCAATTCTTCGGTAATGAGTTCAGCAAGGTGCTGTGCGGTCATTCCCTGGCAGGCGATATCAAGGCTGCGTACATAAACCTCCGGCCACTCTATGGCCACGGTGCGGTTCAATGCCGTCATTCCGCAAGACCAGGGTATGCTGTTGTTGTTGTTGTTGTTGTTGTTGTTGTTGCTGTTGTTGTTGCTGTTGCTGTTGTGCCACGCTTGCGCAAGCACGACAAAGCCCTGGTTTTGTCGTAACGGCTCGGCCAAGGTTTGCAGCCACATAAATGCGTCTTGAATCTGTTCGATTCCGTGTTGAGCATCGTTGCTGGGTAGTAAAGCGCCCAAGTGTATCAAACCGATAACGTCTTCGGGAATGTCATGCTTTTTCTGCGCTAACTGTGTGCGTAAACCCCGGTTCTGCAATAGGTGGTTGAGAGTTTCCCCTAGACGTGTCTCCTGGTCCCCCAGCCCGGGGCGAATCAGAATGGTGCCTTCTGCAAACAAACCCGGTACAGCAATATGGCAGGGGTCTGTAGGTATGGGGGTGGGTATGTTGCGTGGTAACTCAGGTTCCGGTTCTGTTAAGTCAATAGTTGACTCGGTTGTTGCTTCAATTGGGTTTGTATGTTCCGGTTTTTGTTTGAATCCATTTTCTGTGGACTTCATTACGTCAATGAGTTGTTGTAAGGAGGTTGCGTTACTGAGTTTGTCAGCATCCAGGTGTTCCAGTTCCGGCCGTTGTAGTTGCATGTGCGCCAGAATCTCCACTCGTTTGATGGAATCAATGCCCAAGCCGCTCTCCATGTCCATATCAGGGCGTAACACTTCTCTGGGATATCCGGTTTTTTCCGCTACGGACATTAAAAACAGTTCTTCAAGATCAATCTCAGGATGCCGGATGGATGCTGGTTCAGGATCAAGATCAAGATCAGGAAGTGGAGTAAGTCCCGGAGTTTTAGCGGGTTCAGCCGAAATGGAGGAGGCTGTCGGCATGGATGGCGTAGCTTCGGAACTATTGTCTGACTCCAAAACCCGTTGTAACACCTGCCCTAAAGTACGGGCTTCACTCAGCGCATGGCTCTCCAGTCGGCCCAGCTGCGGCGCCAACGTTTGTAACTCAGATAGAATTTCCACTCGCTTTATAGAATCTATGCCCAAACCGCTTTCCATGTCCATATCCAGGTTTAAGACGTCCAGAGGGTAGCCGGTTTTCTCTGCCACAACTTGCAGGAATACAGTTTCACTGATGCCTTGTTCGGATTTCTGGTCTGTGTCCATGTTGTGTACTGGTGGCGTCTGTGTCGTTTCCAGCAAAGCCTCAATGCTGCTCAATACCTGTTCCAGGGTGGGTGACTCAGCCAGCTGGGAGGCGTCCAGTTCTTCCAGGCCGGGTAATCGGCTTTGCATCTCAGACAGAATCTCCACCCGCTTGATAGAGTCAATGCCCAGCCCCCCTTCCAATTCCATGTCGCCCTGTAGTACTTCGCGGGGATATCCGGTTTTGTCCGCGACAACATCATAAAACAAATCTTTAATGCTAAAATCCGGTCTTGGTTGAGTGGTGGAATTGGGAATCAGGTCAGGGTTAAGGTCGGCTCCAGAGGTCCCCTGCATTGCGGATAGTGTTGGTTCGGGTGCGGTTGGTGCGAGTGCGGGAACCGATTCCAGGGCTTGCGTAAACGTGGGCGTTGCTCCGTGAGCCCTAGCGCCGTCCGTTTGGAATTCTTGTGTAGTTTGGCCATACGTATTGCTTACCTGTGATAGGGTCGAAGAATACAAGGTTTCACTTTGTGGTGGAGCGGTGCCATGATGCGACTCGCTTAAGAAAGTTGGCGCCGGTGTTTGTCCCAATAATTGTGACACGGTATGTAGGTAGTTGTTGTGAGCCTGGCTCATGGATTGTTGCAATGCGGTGATGGACTCGTGGTAGCTTTGCTGTGCCTGGGTGGCCAGTTGCAGCATTTCTTGAAGCGTGTTTGCCGCTGTCGTGTCGTTAGGGGTTGACTTCTTCGAGTCTAAGTTTCGGGTCGGCACGGGGCCATTGCTCGGGATCTCATTGGCGTGTGTCCATGGCGTTTCCTTGGATTGGCTCGGGCATTGCGTCGCTCTTTCGTTAAGTACAGTTTCAGATACAGTTTTCGTTGCAGCCTCAGTCACAATTTTCTCTATCAGTGGTTCGTGCATGGGTGCGGTTTTGGACGATGGGTAAGGGCGGCCAATATTGGTGCCATTGACTTTTTGTGTCAGTTTTGGGGTGCCGGATTTGGCGGTATGGGTCTGCATAGCTTCGGGCGGTTGATAACCTTGCCACAGATGGCGCCAATGGATAAATAAGCCTGCCGCATGGCATCGGGCCAAAGCCTGGAAGAACGCAGTGACACCGTGTTCCTTTTTCTGATCCAAAGGTATACAGCGATGGGGTTTTCCTTGCAGGCAGGCGTGGGTCAATTTGCTCAATACATTCCCGGGGCCTACTTCTATAAAGTTGCGCACACCTTCTTTATATAAGTGCTGTATTTGTTGTTCGAAATAAACGGCTTTGCCCAGTTGCTGGGCTAATTTTTTTCGCATGGCGTTGGCGCCGACGGGATAGGTTTTCGCATCGCTGCAGCTCACCACGGGAATTTTGGCTTTGCATATGCGCATGCCTTGCAGGTATTCGCTGAACGGTTCCACCATCCCGGCAACAATGGGTGAGTGGAATGCGCTGCTGACAGGTAAGCGTATGTAGTGAGCTCCATTTTGTTCCAAGTATTTTTCCGCTTGCTCTATTGCCGCCACGGTACCGCTGATAACGGTCTGTTGTGGACTGTTATAGTTGGCGATACTGCAGTCTGGAACGTCTGAGAGGATGGTTTCGGTCTGTTTTGCATCCAACATGACTGCCGTCATGGCACCGGGGGTGTTTTCGGCACACTGTTGCATTAAGCTGCCCCGATGCCAGGCAATACGAATCGCCGTTGCGGGTTCCATCACTCCTGCGGCACACAAGGCCGGTATTTCTCCAAAGCTGTGTCCTGCTACAGCGTCTGCTTTTAAACCCGCCAGATTTAGCAATTCCAGAAGTGCCAGCGAATGGGCCGCTAATGCCGGTTGCGCTTGCTGGGTTTGTTGTAAATAGGATTCTTGTCGGCGCTGAATTTGGGGGTCGAATGCCGGCGGGGGAAATGTGCTGATGTGGGGACCCTGTCCATTGGGGCCGCTGTCCGCTGCATTATCCCAGATCTGCCGTGCAGCATAATGAAACATGGCCAGATCCGCTCCCATATTCACATACTGACTGCCTTGGCCGGGGAATAGAAAAGCTGTTTTTTGGGGGGCGATTCCTGCGCCGATATAAATACCATCAACTTCGATTTCAAACTCCGACTCGGTTTTGTCTTGCAATAAGGCAGCGGCTCGTGCCAGCTTGTGCTGCAAAGACTCCAGATCGGCGGCAACAATGGCGGTACGCAGCTTGGGCGCATCTGCTCCGGTCTTAATAGCGAACTGGGTATCAAAGGCTATGCTGCTTAACGAAGTGGCCGCCGGACATCGTTTTGCCAGAGTATGGCATTCGTTGATTAAATCGGTGGTAGTGTTTGCCTCCAACAGAACCACTTCAACCGGGCTTTGCCGTGTTAATGGGGGGCGCAGCCTGGGATCGGTATACTCTTCCAAAGTGACGTGAAAATTGCTGCCGCCAAAACCCAAGGCGCTCACGGAGGCGCGGCGTGGGTGTTGTTTGGATCGGATCCACGGACGTGTGCGAGTGTTAAGGTAAAAGGGACTGTTTGCCAATCCGAGTTTCGGATTTTCCTGCTGCGCTTTTATAGTAAGGGGCAAGGTTTTGTGGTGTAAAGCCATGATGACTTTGATCAAGCCGGCAGCACCTGCCGCACCTTTGGTGTGCCCGATTTGCGATTTGACGCTGCCTAGCGCACACCACTGTCGTTTCTCTTTTTGGTCATGGTTATTGGGTTGGGTAAATACGGTTTTTAAAGCGGTAAACTCGGCAGCGTCCCCGGCTTTTGTGGCAGTGCCGTGAGCTTCCAGCAGCTCCACTGTTCGGGGTGCATAAGCGGCCGAATCATAGGCGCGCTGCAGAGCCAGACTCTGGCCTTCGGCTCTGGGTGCATAAACACTTTTCGATAAACCATCAGATGATGAGCCGCAGCCTTTAATTAACGCGTAGATGGCATTATTGTCACGCCGTGCATCACTGAGGCGTCGCAGAGCCAGCAAGCCTACACCTTCGCCCATCATGGTTCCATCGGCTTGGTTGGAAAAAGGCCGGCAATCGCCACTGTGGGATAAGGCACCGGTTTGAGAGAAGCACATGTACATAAGAGGGTGATTCAACGCATCTACCCCCCCGGTCAGGACCAAGTCGGAATGGCCCAAGTGCAACTCGCTTAGGGCCATGGAAAGTGCGGACAATGAGGAAGCACATGCGGCGTCCACCACGCAATTGGTGCCATGCAAATCCAGTCGATTGGCTATGCGCCCGGCAACCACATTACCCAGCAGGCCGGGAAAAGTGGTTTCCTGCCACGGTACATAGTGCTCTAACATGCGTTGTACTAATTCTTCTGCATGTTCTGTTTGCAGCCCGGCTTCCAGCAATACTTTACGCCAGATAGGTTCGCCTAACCGACCGGACATTTCGCTCATTAACTGTGTCGCACCGGATATGCCCAGGATAACGCTGGTGCGTTGCCGCAGTTCTTGTTGTTTGTCAAACAGCCGGGCGCTTTTAATTAACTGCTGCGCCACATGTAAGGCTAACAGCTGGCTGGCATCGGTACTGTTTAGATTGGCGGGGGGGACGCCACCGGCCAAGACGTCCAGGTCAATCGGGTCTATAAAAGCGCCACGATCGGTGTAAACCCGGTCATCACGCCTGTCTTTGGAGTAAAAGTCACTGGGTCGCCAATATTCTTCGGGGACACGCTTTATGTGGTCTTCACCATAAAAAATGGTTTGCCAATATTGCTCCAGGTTTTGCGCTCCGGGAAATAGGGCTCCCATCCCTACAACCGCTATGGGCTCCTGCGCGGGTGATGTTTTGTGGGTTGCATTTGTTCGAGTACGGTCACGTCCTGACATGTTTGTGCCTGCGGTTCTCTACATTTATTGGATTATACAGATGTGCTAATGCGTAAGCTCTACTGTTACATTTTCTCGATACTACTTTAATTCTACGGGATCGGATTGGTAGGATTGTGCCGGCATGGGGACCCCATAGCAGCGCAGTTGGTGGGCTCGGGTAATTGCCGCCGCTCCTTCCATCAGGTTGTAGGCGACTTGTGTAACGGTGCGGTTCTCCGGGTGTTCCAGAAAAGAGTGCTTACACCATTGATTGAAAGCGCCCATGGCAGGACCGCTCCATATTTGGAAGTCTGTTTGCCGGTTGATATCCCCACGTCTGGCCCAGTGGGAGCTTTTACCGAGGTACCAACGAAACACCAATGCCATTTTAAATTTTGGATCTTGTAACGCTTTGCTTAATGTATCGGGATGGCGCTGTTGCCAAAATGCTTGTGTGTGTTGCCAAACGTCTTGTAACGTGCAACGAAAGATATTTTGCTCTAAGTCGACCACAGCTTTTTCAGGAAGTTCTTCCAGGCTGTTGTATCTGCGATATAAGTCATACAGCTTTAGGGCCCGTGGTGCAAATAAAGAGCCGCACTTCGCCACCTGTAGTTTTACACCCATTTCAAACATATCTGCTGCCGGTGCCATGGCGACATCCGCTATGCCTTGCCGGGCCAATATTTGTTTAACCAAATCGGATTGAGCTGCTTCACGGCAAGATTGATTGATGGAGCCGGTTACAATGTAAGCGGCTCCCAGGCTGAATGCAGCGGCAGCTGCGGTCGGGGTACCGATACCGCCGGCTGCACCGATGCGAATGTTTGTACTGTAGCCGTAACGTTGTGTCAGTTCATCGCGCAGTAGGGCTACTGTGGGCAGTAGGCTGGTCAAGGGCCGATTATCTGTGTGTCCGCCGGAGTCGGCTTCCACCGTAATGTCTTCGGCGATAGGAATGGTTCGAGCTAAGGTGGCTTCCGCGTGAGTGATCAAGCCTTTTTTCAGTAATTTACTAAGCAGTACATCCGGTGCGGGAGACATGAATTGCGATGCGACTTCCGGTCTGGATATTTTGGCGATCACTTTGTTGGGTTTTACCAGTTTGCCGGATGGATCGCGGTGCAGCCCGCTGCAAGCATAGCGTACAATGTGCTCATTCAAACGCATGAAGGCTGAAGCAGAAACGGTATGGACCCGATGCGTCAGAAAACAGTCAACCGCTTGTTGTTCCATGTAAGATTCTTGCGGCGAATGAATAAGGTTCACTCCCCAGGGTTTTTTCGGGCCCAATGCGGTTGTTAAAGTTTTAATGCTGTGTTCCATTTTGTGTAGCTCCATTCCTCCTGACCCCAGTATTGCCAGCATATTGGCCTGCGCCATAGCTATCACCATATCGGTGGAGGCAATACCTTGGGCCATTTCCCCGGCGATATAGGGGAAACGTACGTTGTGAAACTCGTTAAAGGAACGATCTCCCAGCCATTCCGGATACAACGGTGGTAAAAGCCCCAAGGTTTGAAAGCGATCTTGCGCACCTGTCTGCACGTTAGAAAAACCTGTTTCACTGGATTGGCGCAATAAGGCGGCCCCCATGTGTCCACTGTGTACGTCCTGTAACACGCAACAGCTTTGTCGAAAACGCCTGGCACACTGAATCAAAGCCGAAGGAGTAAACGCGGGTTCCTCTAAAGTCGCAACGCCGGAGGGCAGGGCTTGGGGATGATCTAACTGCTTATGCATATCAAACAAATGCTCACTAATGTAGCGCAACAATAACTCAACAACGGTATCATTGGGAAGAGTAAGAGCGGTAACAATACTGTAAATACCTTAATCGCTTGGAAGCGGTGGTCACACTAATGCGTTTCATCCTTACGGTACTTTGCATAAGACGTTTTGGTGCTGTGTGTTTACATTTTGCATACGGTGAAGCTGTCAGTATCCGTAGTGTGGGTGGAAAGTGATCAGATGTTGTGTTCTATGGCTACAGCCAGTTGGTAGGGTAAACCGTTTGTGCTGGGAATTGCCAAATCTTTTATAAGCCAATTGGATTGGATGCGGTCCTTGTATTCAACCCGGCTTTCCGGCTCGCGCTGTGTGCCAATATATATGGAACGTAAACCCATACTGAGGCCTTGTCCGTTGGCTTTTATGTAAGCCTCCTTGCGGGTCCAGAGACGAAAAAACGCAGTGTACGCGGCTTCCTCATCCAATTGTTCAAATTCAGCCAATTCTTTCGGGTGGGATATGTAACGGCTCATGCCGTTCAGGTTTTTCATGGGTTTGTGCTGTTCAACATCAATACCGACTCTTACAGTGCCAAATATAAACGCTGCCATATCACCGGAGTGGGAAATATTGAAATACAAGGGTGTTTGCCGGTCCTTGTCTGACACCGAAGGTTGGCCGTAGCGGTTGTAATTAAATTGAACGCTTTGCGGGCTTTGTTGCAAATAAGTGCCGAGCCACATTCGTAATAATCCTCGTACCTGCGAAAAACGTCGACCGTGTTCCGGATTTAAGAAGCGCGCGGCACGTTGTTGTTCTGTTTCATTGAGGTATTGACTTAACCGGGGTTCCTGCGCCAGATCGGTGATCTGGGTAGTGAACACATGGATAGCATTTTCCAATAGCGGGGGCGGAAAATGCTTTAGACGGAGTAGTTTGACCATAGGGTTGGTGTTGCATCGAAAACACCCAGTTTACCATTGCTGTTGTTGGAATGGGAGCCGCTCATGTGTGGTAGGGGTGGCCCGCGAATTGCAGCCCGACGTCTGTGCTGCGCTTAACTGGATAAATGGAGGACTCAATGGTGTCGGTTCGGGTGTTGTTCGTGATCTTTGGGATATGGTTTGCCATGGATGCCAATGCCGGGTGGCGCGATTTGGTTGATAGCGTAAAAAAGGAAGTTAAAGACGTTAAAGAAACCGTTCGTAATAAACCCGCTGCACTCAGTGAAAAAGAAGTGAGCCAGGCATTGAAACAAGCCTTACATATTGGCGCACGTAAATCCGTTGATGTTTTGGGCAAAAATAATGGTTTTTTTGCTGATGCCAGTGTGAAAATTTTAATGCCTGAAAAGCTGAAGAAAGCGGAAAAGCTGTTGCGCAAGCTGGGGCAGGAAAAACTGGCGGATGATTTTGTGAAAACCATGAACCGGGCGGCGGAGTCGGCGGTGACAACCACGTTTAAGGTTTTTGCGGATGCCATTCAGGCAATGACGGTGAGTGATGCTTTGCGTATTTTAAAAGGCAAAGATAATGAAGCCACAGAGTATTTTCGGGAAAAAAAGGGCGCTCGTTTACGCATACTGATTTCCCCTATCGTCCAAAATGCGACTAGGCAGACGGGTGTCACTGCCAAATACAAGAAATTGGTAAAACGTGCGAAAAAAATCAATCCTTTTCTATCCAAAGACTTGCCGGATATTGATGCGTATGTAACGGAGAAAACCCTGGACGGGTTGTTTACGAAAATTGCGGTTCAGGAGAAAAAAATTCGAACCGAGCCTTTGGCTCGGACGACGGATTTGCTAAAGAAAGTTTTCGGGCGCTAAATACGTATCAGAATTACAGACGGATACCCGGTAGCGGTTGAATTTTAGCCACTTTGTTGATGCTGCGGGGAGCGGTGGTCAATTTTGGCGACACTAATTTATTCAGTGGGTTGCTCAGCCAATTAATCAGTGGTTGAAATTCTTCCCGTTCTTTGCCCGTATCCCGGTCTAGCTCATGGATACCCAATCCTTGCGCGTACGCATGAATATAGTTGTCGGAATCGGATAAGCGCGTAACAAACGGCAGTTTCAACGAGGTTAAAAACCGTTCTAAAGGTTCATAAATGGGCATGGAAGCGCGAACCCGGTTCGCCAATACGGCCAGCTGGGTTTTGGTTTGTCTGACTTTGCCAATTAAGAGCAAATCACGGATAAAATCTGCGGTTGCGTGAACGTCAATGCTGGAAGGTCCCACAGGGATCACAATACAATCCGCTTTGCGAACCGTTTCCTGCAATAACAGACCTTCTACTCCTGCAGGGACATCAATGATCAGTTTTTCTGTGTCGGTCGGGACATTCATTTTCCAGCTACGGATTATGCCGGTTTTTTGTTTGGCGGCATTAGCGCCATGAATCGAGTTGGCGGAAACCGGTCTGAGTTTTAACCACTGCAAGCTGGAACCTTGAGGGTCATAATCCATTAGGGCAGTTTTAAATTCCTGGCCGGCATAATAGCTGGCAAGGTTGGTTGCTACGGTAGATTTACCGCTGCCACCTTTGGAGTTGAGTACTAGGATCGTTTGCATGGCGTTTCTCAATACAAATGGGTTTGGCCGTTAACGTCTATAACGGCGTTTCCAAAAGTCTACAAAAGGTTTTGCTTCAGATTTGTGAACAGATGCGCGTTTTGGACATTTCCCCAACTTGACGTCAGGTTTTTTTATGGATAGTATATTATCTATTAATAGAGTAAAAGGTATGTTATGGATAATATATTACCTGTAAGTATGATTTCGCATAAAGAACTGATGCAATTGTTGGCGCAACGTTTCCGACGTTTACGCTTGGATCACTTCAATTGGTCTCGTGCGTATTTGGCAGACCAATCCGGTGTTACTGAGGCAACCATCAAACGATTTGAGAACACGGGCCAAATAACCATTGAAAATATATTGTTACTGGCCATGGCCATGCAATGCCAGCAGGATTTTCTAAAACTATTTCCTTTACCTGAAACAGGCTCAATTGCCGAGTTGGAGCAGCGGGCGGTGCGACGGCAACGGGGGCGATCCAGGCCTGGCAATGACTGAGCTGGCAATTACCAAGGAAACCCGGCTAAAACATGCCTAAGAAAACCGAAATAAGTAAATTAAGTGTGGTATTGCGCCGGGGGGGTGAATCACTTCCGGTGGGAGAGCTTGCGGAAAGTCGGGGTCAAATTTACTTTGAATACGACGAGTCGTTTCGGCAAAGAAATTTGGAAATTTCCCCATTTAAATTACCTCTGCGACAAAAGTTTTTCCAGCAAATCAGCCGATCGGAATTATTTGGTTTGCCCGGGGTGTTTTACGATTCCTTGCCCGATGGGTGGGGTTTGTTGGTGATGGATCGGGTGTTTCGCAGTAAGGGCTTGGATCCCGATTCCATATCGCCTTTGTCCCGCTTGGCCTATGTGGGGGATCGCGCCATCGGCGCTTTGTCTTATAAGCCGCAAAGTGATCTGTTTGAACCCGGGCAGTCATTGGCTCTGGATCTGGCGGAATTGGCGCGGGAGTCGGAATTGATTTTGGAGGGGGAGACAGAACATGTTGTCAAAGAAGTGGTGGTTGCAGGCGGCTCCCCGGGTGGAGCCAGGCCTAAGGCGCTCATCGGTTTAAATGTCAGCACCGATGCAGCGGTGTATGGTGTTTATGATATCGGGCCTGGCTACGAACACTATGTGGTGAAGTTTAGAGGTTTTCGCGAACCGAAAAGCGTCGGAATTGTGGAATATATATATTCCATCATGGCAAGAAAGTCCGGGATCAATATGCCGGAAACCCGTCTGTTACGCTCCGGCCAGGATCAATTTTTTGCAATAAAGCGTTTTGACCGACAGGGTAACCTGCGGGTCCATACACATACCTTGGCGGGTTTGTTGCACTCCGATTTTCGCAAGCCGGAGATCAGTTATGGACATTTTCTGAAAGTGACCCAGCATTTGACTCATAATCACGAGGAGGTGTTAGAGGCATTTCGGCGTATGGTGTTCAATATTTTGGCCTACAATCGCGACGATCACGCCAAGAATTTTTCTTACATTATGGATGCAAACGGTAGCTGGTCTTTGTCGCCGGCGTACGATGTGGTGTATTCCGCCGGAGCTGCCGGATGGCATACGATGGACATTAGCGGTGAAAAACATCCGCAATTACAGGCAGTATTGGCCTTGGCCAAAGAGCATGGAATTAAAAAAGCCGCGGCAGTGGAGGTGGTGGACCAGGTTCGCATGGCGGTGTCCGCCTGGAACGAACTGGCGCAGGAACACGCGGTGGATTATGAAACGGTGCAAAAAGTACAAACCGCCCTCGATTCGATATCACCACACATGCTGTGATATTAGCGAACACGATTTGTCCTATTACACGACTGGCAATGTCGCCAAGCCCGCTTGTGGTATATACTTTTCCTTTCCATCTGTGGATAAGTGTGTACCGAAACAGTATTGAAGGATAGCTATGGTCCATAAACCCGAGGAATCCATTTTGGATTTTGTAGAGACCTTCTGGGATGCGTTCATTGTTCCCACTTTGGTGGATTACATTAAAATTCCCTGCTTATCCATAGACTTTGATCCTCAGTGGCGAAGCCATCCCTACATGGAAGATGTGCGGTCTTTGGCTCTGCAATGGTTAGAACATCAGGCTGAAGCCGATTGGACAGTGCATGCCGAGACACTTCCGAATAAAACACCTTTAATCCTGGTGGAAATTCCACCGGCCGGTGATCCTGCCAACACAGAGACTGTGCTCCTGTACGGCCATTTGGATAAGCAGCCGGAGATGGAAGGTTGGCGCGAGGGCTTCGGCCCCTGGATTCCTATTATCGAGCAAGGACGCTTATACGGCCGCGGTGGCGCCGATGATGGTTATGCCTTGTTTGCCGCCGTTGCGGTGGTTAAGGCCTTGCGGCGGTTAAAGCGGTCTCATGCGCGAATCGTGATTTTAATAGAGTTTTCCGAGGAAAGTGGCTCACCCCATTTGCCGGACTATTTGCACCACTATGAATCCGTCATCGGAGTGCCGGCTTTGGTGATTGCGCTGGACTCGGGGACGGGAGACTATGAGCGTTTATGGTCTACCACATCGTTACGCGGCATGTTGGCTTGTAATGTCACGGTGGAGGTGCTGAAGGAGGCTACCCATTCCGGCATAGCCAGTGGCATTGTGCCCTGTTCCATGCGCATCATGCGTGAATTATTGGAGCGATTGGAAGACACCCGCACAGGTGAAGTACTGCTCACCGAGTTGCATGGCCCGATACCTGAGGCGAGATTGCATCAGGCGCAACAAACAGCCGCTTTGATCGGCAATGATGCGCTGGGTGGGTTTAGTAGCATAGACGGTTTAGAGCCGGTCAGTGATGATCCTGTGCAAAGGTTGCTTAACAATACCTGGAAGCCCACCGTGTGTGTGGTGGGGCAGGATGGTATTCCTGCCGTAAAAGATGCAGGCAATGTGTTGCGGGCGTATACACGTTTTAAACTTTCCTTTCGATTACCTCCCAATGTTACTGTGGAAACGGCTAAAACGGCGATCGAGCAGCAATTGTCGCGAGACTCGCCTTATAGCGCTCGTGTCAGTGTGGAATTTGATCAAGGGGGTAAAGGCTGGGATGCTCCTGAATTGGCTCCCTGGTTGCAGCAGGCCAACTCTGAAGCGTCGACATTGTTTTATGGGCAAGATGCCGCGTATACCGGTTTAGGTGCCAGTATTCCTTTTATGTCAATGTTGGGGGAGAGTTACCCCGAAGCACAGTTCTTAATCACCGGGGTGCTGGGTCCTAAGAGCAACGCACACGGACCCAATGAGTTTTTACATATCCCTTATGCGAAGAAACTTACTGCCTGTGTGGTACACATTTTGGATCAACATAGCCGACAAACGTCGGGATAAGTCCTACTCTTTGCATTGTTGTTACAATCGGTCACGAATTAACAAACTGTTTTCAATAAAGTATAAAAGGGTTTGGTGGTTTACCGATAAGCGTTGAGAGGCAGCACAAACATATTGTGCAACCGACATCGTAATTCGTGGAAAGTGTGGGAGTGTTTTAGTGCGTCAATTGGTGGAATTTATGAGTGACGTAAAGAGCGATAAGGCATGCAAAGTCCTGGTTGCGGAAGACAATAGAATTAATCAAAAAGTCGTGCTGGGTATGCTGAAAAAGCTGGGTTATGAAGCTGATCTGGTGGAAAACGGCAAAGCCGCCGTCGTTGCAATACAAAACAACGATTATGCGATGGTTTTGATGGATTGCCAAATGCCGGAAATGGACGGCTATGAAGCGACCCGACAAATACGCAAATTAGGGGGTACAGCACAAAGTATTCCGGTGGTGGCTCTGACAGCTAACGCCATGATGGGGGACAGAGAAAAATGCCTGAATGCAGGCATGGATGACTATATGGCCAAGCCTGTACGGATGGATCTTCTGAAACAAACGTTAGGGGTTTGGACCTCGCGTCGTTCGGAACTCTAGTTTAGCGGAGGCTCGTATGCAATCGAGTGAAAACACATTACCTGTTTTGGATCCCAATACCATTGATGCGCTCGTGGCGGCATTGGAAAATGAAGTTTTTGAATTGTTCGATGAATTTGTAACTGATGTGCAATTGGAATTGGAAAGTCTGCATGAAATGGCCAAGAGTCAACGTTGGCAGGAAATGGCAATGGTGACCCACACAATCAAGGGTTGTGGTGGTAATTTGGGAGCCAGTTCTTTCGCAGCCGCCTGCCAGGTTCTGGAAGATACGGTCAAAGCGGAGCAGGGTCAGGACCTCGATGGCTTGATCCATAGTGTAGAAACAGAGTTTCAAAAAGCCAAAGAAGCGATGCAGAAAATCAGTTCCGGGCGATGAGTACCCCTTTAGACAAGTCTATCAGCGAGCCGACTGCGGTTACTTTGTTAATCGTTGACGATGACAATATTACCCGAAAAACGCTGGCTAAAACCCTGGGGAAGGTTGGTTACAACACCATAGAAGCCTCCACTGGAGTGGAAGCTTTGTCCCAGTTTGAACAGTTTAAACCGGACATGGTCTTGATGGATGTCATGATGCCCGAGATGGACGGTTATACGGCATGTCGAGAGCTTCGTGATACCCTGGGAGCGCAACATGTTCCCATTTTATTGTTGACCGGGTTGAATGATGTACAATCAGTGGAAAAGGCGTTTGAATGCGGCGCAACAGATTTTATCACCAAACCGGTTAATTGGTCGTTACTGACCCAACGGGTGAAGTATTCCTTACGCACGCAGCGGCTCTATGCAGAGCTGATAAAAAAACAGTCACAGTTGTTTCGGGCCCAAAAGCTGGCAAAACTGGGGTACTATGAATACTTTCTGCAAACCGATGAGTTGGTTTTTTCCGAAATCCTGGAAAAAATTCTGGGTTTGAACCACAGCGAATCGTTGGAAAAATTTTTGACATTTTTTACTGAGTCAGATGCAGGAAGTATCAAATCCCATTTGCGCCAGACCATTCACAATGCTTCTGAATTTCACATGGAACATGAGATGCAAGTGGGTGCGGAGACACGCTATGTTCACCATTTTGGTGAGCCTTTGCGCGATAGTTATAACAATATCATAGGTGTCGCGTGTGTCATACAAGATATCACCGAAAGGCGAAGGGCTCAGGAAACCATCGATTATCAATCCAACTATGATCGCGTAACCGGGTTACCCAATCGTCATCACTTTCAAATGATGTTAGAGCAACTGGAAGATGATGAAAACTTGCATGCGCTGTTAGTTGTTGAGTTGGATCGCGTTCGCGAGCACACGGCGGTTCTGGGGCATCAGGGATTTGACAGGCTTTTGAAACTGGTGTCGGAAGACCTAAACTTATTGCAATCAGAGCGGGTGAAAGTGGCGTATGTGGATGGCGCTTCTTTTGCTGTGTTGTTGGAAGACATAGACCATGTGGATACGGTGAGCGGGTATGTGGAGCAAATTCTAGGGTTGTTACATAAACAATATTACGTTAACGGATTTGACATCTTTGCCAGTGTTAGCATCGGCCATTGTCTGTTTCCGCTGGCGGATACGACAGCGCATTCCCTGTTAAAAGATGCATTGGCTGCTTGTCATGAGGCTAAACGTCAGGGTGGAAACATGGGTTTGATGTTTTCTCCCGGATTGAACACCTTGGCGCGTAATCGGTTGTCCATTGAGGCGGAAATGCGTCGCGGTATGGAGCGCGGTGAATTTGAAGTTTACTATCAACCGAAGATACGGGTACAAGACAAAGATATTGCGGGTATGGAAGCTTTGTTGCGTTGGGAGCATCCGCGGCGGGGTCTGGTCTCACCTCTGGAATTTATTCCGGTGGCGGAAGAAACCGGCCTGATCCATTCATTGGGCCACTTTGTGTTGCAAACGGCTTGCGAAGAAACACGAAAGCTGCATGCGATGGGTTATGATCACTTGCGCATTGGTGTTAACGTATCGCCGGTTCAGTTTAATAAGAAAGATTTTCTGGAGGATGTAAAACGAGTGCTGGCCGCTACAGGTCTGCCACCAAGCTCCTTGGGTTTGGAAATCACTGAAAGTCTGGCCATGCAAAACATCGATAACACTTTAGCCGTGTTGGGTAAGGCCAGGGAAATGGGTGTTTTGACTTATATCGATGATTTTGGGACCGGGCATTCTTCGTTGAGTATTCTGCAAAAACTCCCGGTGGATTTCTTAAAAATTGATCGTAGCTTTATTAAGGAAATCGATGGTTTAGAACATAGCGGCATTTTAGCAAAAACCATCATAGCTATGGCACAAAGTCTGAACTTAAGAATTATCGCCGAAGGCATAGAAACCATAGAACAATATAAATTCCTGTTGGATAATCACTGTGATTTGGTTCAGGGGTTTTTGTTCAGTAAACCTCTGCCGTATAGGGATTTTGAGAACTTTCTTGCACTACATTATATGGATAAAGCCCCGGTTAAACGGGCTGGATAGTCCTTTTGCTCCCCCGCCCTTGTTTAGGGTAAACTAAGCGCCTTCGGGTGCAAACCCCTTCCTGTGTAGATAGACTCATGAAAGTTCCAGAACTTCTTTCCCCTGCGGGCAGCATTAAGCACATGAAATATGCTTTTACGTTCGGTGCCGATGCCGTATATGCGGGGCAGCCGCGCTACAGCTTGCGAGTACGAAACAACAGTTTTACCATGGAAAACCTGGGTTTGGGTATTGAGTACGCCCATTCCCATGGGAAAAAGTTTTATGTGGCCAGTAATATTATGCCGCACAATGCCAAAGTCAAAACCTATTTAGGCGACATGGCGCCGGTTATTGCGATGCAACCGGATGCTTTGATCATGGCCGATCCGGGTTTGATTTTAATGATCCGCGAAACCTGGCCGGACATGCCTGTTCATTTGTCTGTACAAGCCAATACGGTGAACTATGCGGCTGTGCGTTTCTGGGCGTCATTGGGGCTGACTCGAATCATATTGTCCAGAGAGTTGTCCTTTGATGAGATCGCGGAGATTCGCCAACTATGTCCTGATGTGGAATTGGAGGTGTTTGTCCACGGCGCGTTATGTGTAGCCTATTCGGGGCGTTGTTTGTTATCCGGGTATTTTAATCATAGAGACCCAAACCAAGGAACCTGCACCAACGCCTGCCGTTGGCAGTACAATCTACATAGCGGTGAAACCGACGACTGTCATGATGTCCAGAAACTCAATGTGGATTTTATGGCACAGATGCAAGCACCGGCTCCGCAATTCGAAGAGAAGCCGCAAGCGCGTCATCCTTTGGCGGATGCCACGTATCTTATTGAGGAAGCGAACCGGCCGGGACAGTATATGCCCGTCATGGAAGATGAACACGGCACCTATATAATGAATTCAAAAGATCTGCGCGCTGTACACTATATTCATCGTTTGGTGGAAATGGGTGTGGATTGCCTCAAAATCGAAGGACGGACCAAGTCTCATTATTATGTTGCCCGGACTGCCCAAGTGTATCGCCAAGCGATAGATGATGCGGTGGCCGGTCGGCCTTTCAACCCGCTATTGTGGTCACAGTTGGAAAATCTTTCTAACCGGGGCTATACGGATGGATTCTATCAACGCCATGCAGACCAGGAGTATCAAAACTATCTGGAGAATTACTCCAATACCGGTAAACAGCGCTTTGTGGGTGAAGTGCTGGATTACGACGCCGGCAGCAGAATGGCTCACGTGGCGGTTAAAAACAAACTGTGTTTGGGGGATGAAATAGAAGTGATTCGACCCGATGGTAACCGCGAATTCGTGCTGGAGCACATGTTGGATATGCACGGAGCTCCGTTGCAAGAGGCATTAGGCAGCGGTTACGAAGTGAAAATTGTCCTACCGGAAGGGGACAATGGTATGGCTCTTTTGGCGAAAAAAGAGCCTTCAGCGGTATAGAGAGCCTTCAGCGGCATAGAGAGCCTTCAGCGGTATAGAGAGCCTTCAGCGGTATAGAGAGCCTTCAGCGGTATAGAGAG